>JASLAV010000625.1 GCA_030146905.1 Lentzea sp.
CTGGGGGTTTGGTGGGCCGCCAGGGACTCGAACCCTGAACCCGAAGATTAAAAGTCTCCTGCTCTGCCAATTGAGCTAGCAGCCCTCGCAGGACAGCCTACCGATCTCCACCCGACGATGTCCTCCGGGTTGCCAACCTCACGCCGAACGCCCCCGAACCAGCCGAAACGAGAGAATCAGGCAAAAGGAAGCCGCACCCACACGGCCGCCAAGAAGCAAAGACCTAGAACTGCAATACAGCCAGACCGGCTCGACCGACTGCACAACGCGGACCAGCACACCCGATCGAGGAAACGTCACGGGGATTCGGCGCCCCGGCGGGATCGGGCAGGGCTCAGACGAGGCGCGCGCCGGAGGTAGAGCCTGCTCCACCCGAACAACGGAAGCGTGCACGACTGCGCGCGGACCCTCCGGAACGACACCATTTCCTCATCAACGGCAAGGGGAGGCAACGATGAGGAACACGCTGGTAGGAGTGCTGGCAGCGGCCATGCTGATCACCGGATCCGCCGGAACGGTCATGGCCACGCCCACCGGCAACGTCCAGAAGCAGCTCGACGGGCTCGTCAAGCAGCACGAGTTCCCGGCCGCGCTCGCCACGGTCACCGAGGCCAACGGCAGGTCGACGGCTTACACGTCGGGGACCTCTGAACTGGGCAAACGCACGCCGGTTCCCAGGGACGGGCAGGTGCGGGCCGGCTCCAACACCAAGGCGTTCGTGGCCACCGTGGTCATGCAGCTCGTCGGTGAGGGCAAGGTCGAGCTCGACAAGCCGATCAACCACTACCTGCCTGGCGCGATCAAGGACGACCGGATCACCGTCCGGCAGCTGCTCAACCACACCAGCGGTCTCGCCAACTACACCGGGTACCTGGGGCTCGAGAAGTTCGAGGAGGTGCGTCACCGCTACTTCGAGCCGCGTGAGCTGCTCGACGTCGCCAACGCCCAGCCCGTGACCAACCAGCCCGGCGAGAAGTTCAAGTACAGCAACACGAACTACGTGCTGCTGGGGCTGTTGATCCAGAAGACCACCGGGCGTCCTGTCGCCGAGAACGTCGACCAGCGGATCGTGCGCAAGCTCGGCCTGCGCGACACCTACTGGCCCGGTGTCGGTGAGCAGGGCATCCGCGGCAAGCACCCGCACGGGTACGCCAAGACCGGCAACGGCATCGAGGACGTCACCGTGCTCGACCCCTCGTGGGGCTGGGCGGCCGGTCAGCTCGTCTCCAGCACCAAGGACCTCAACTCCTTCTACCGCGCCCTTCTCAAGGGTGACCTCGTGAAGAAGCCGCAGCTCGACGAGATGCAGAAGACCGTCGACACCAAGGGCGAGATGTGGCCGGGCGCCGAGTACGGCCTGGGCATCGCCAGCAGCCCGCTCACGTGTGGTGGCCGCTACTGGGGCCACGGTGGTGACATCCACGGTTACGAGACCCGTGGTGGTGTGGCGCCCAACGGCAAGGCCTTCTCCGTCGCCGTCACGGCACTTCCCGGCACTTTCCAGGACACGCCTGAGGAAGGCGACAAGGCCCACAACGCTGTTCTGGCCACTGTGGACGCCGGTCTGTGTGGTGCCAAGTGATCGCCGTCGCCGCCGTCACCGCGCTGTCGCTGCTGGTTCCGCAGCAGCTCGACCAGATCGTCCAGGAAGGCACGCCCGGCGTTGAGTTCAGCGCCAACGGGCACGACTACGCGAGGGGCAACGCTCCGCACAACGGGCAAGTGCGCATCGGCAGCATCACCAAGTCGTTCGTGGCGGTCAGCGCTCTGCAGCTGGTCGGGGAGAACAAGATCGAGCTCGACGGCCCGGTCAACAAGTACGTGCCGCACGTCAAGGACAGCCGCATCACCGTTCGCCAGGTCCTGCAGCACACCAGCGGTTTGCCCGACTACGTGCTGGCGGTCGGGGTCAACAAGATCGCCGACGTCCGGGACAGGTACTTCGAGCCGCACGAGCTGCTGGACGCGGCGCTCGCCCAGCCCGTGACGAACCAGCCGGGCGAGAAGCACGTGTACAGCAACACGAACTACGTCGTCGCCGGCCTGATGATCCAGAAGGCCACCGGGCGCCCGGTCGGCGAGGCGATCCAGAAGGTGATCACCAAGGCCGGTCTCAAGAGCACGTACTGGCCGGGCCAGGGTGAGCAGCGCATCCGCGGCAAGCACGCCCGCGTCTCCGTCAAGGCCGACCTGCTCGACCCCAACTCCGAGGTGGTCGACGCGACCGAGCTCGACACGTCCGCCGCGTGGGCTTCCGGCGCGATGGTCTCGACGCCGGCGGACGTCTCGAAGTTCTTCAAGACGCTCATGCAGGGCGGTCTGCTGAAGAAGGCGCAGCTCGACGAGATGCGCAAGACCGTGCAGGTGGACGAGAAGAGCGCCTACGGGCTCGGGCTGGAGAGCACCAAGCTGAGCTGCGGCGGGGTCTCGTGGGGCCACGGCGGCACCATCCACGGCTGGGCGTCGCTCGGTGCGGCCACCGACAGCGGCAAGTCGGCCGCGATCACGCTCACCGCGTTGCCCGGCACGTTCGGCGACGACCCGGCCAAGAAGTTCCAGCGCATGGTCGACGTCATGGACACCGCGTTCTGCGAGAAGTGACGTCAGCGGGCGTACCGGAGCACCCAGAGCATGTCCTGCTCGGTGACCGGTCCGTCCGCGACGCACGCCAGCAGCCAGTCGGTCAACGAGTCCGGATCGATGCCCGCCCCGATCAGCACCAGCTGAGTCGGGGCGTCGTCGTCGACAGGGGTGAACGAGACGTACGCGCCGACGGTGTGCAGCATGAACGTGCCGGCGGGGAAGCGCACGAAACCCTTGGCGCGGAACAACCCTTCGGGCCGTGCGCTCAAGAAGTCCATGAAGAGCTTGGGGTGCAACGGATCCTGGTACTCGAACGACACGCTGTCGTACAACGCGTGGGTGTGCGTCGAGTGGTCTTCGAGGTCGTCGAACGACAGCTGGCGAGGCCCCAGGTCCGGCGGCCGGACCTCGAACAGCAACGCCGGGTCGATCCGCCCGAACGACACGGGCAGCACCGGCGCCGAGCAGGGCAGCTCCGGCAACGAGGGCACCCGGTCGACCTTGTTCAGCACCACCAGGTCGGCCAGCGCGAGGTCGCGTTCCAGGTGCGGCACGGCGTTGAGCTCCACCGCGTCCACCACGTAGATCAGCCCGCCGTACGACACCCCTGGCGCCTGCAGCACCAGCCGCACGAGGGCCGACGGCTCGGCGAGCCCGGACGCCTCGATCACGATGACGTCCAGGTCCGCCGAGGCCAGCTTCGTGAGCATGCCGTCCAGCTCGGAACCGTCCACCGCGCAGCACAGGCAGCCGTTCGACAGCGACACCATCGAGTCGACCTGGGCGGACACGGCGAAGGCGTCGATGTTGATCCGCCCGAAGTCGTTCACCACGACGCCGATCCGCGTGCCGCCGGACGTGCGCAGCAGGTGGTTGAGCAGGGTGGTCTTGCCGGAGCCGAGGAAGCCGGCGAGCACGACGACGGGGATCACGACCACCGAGGCTAGCCGGTGAACTCCGCGTTCCTCTCCAGCACCTCGTCCGCGGTGCCGTCGAACATCGGCGGGTAGATCACCAGCTCGTCCACGCCCAGGTCCTCGTACTCCCTGATCACGGAGGCCGACAGCGGGACCTGCGCGGACACGCTGATCCGGAAGTCTTCGGGACGGGAGGGGAACCGGGCGAGGTGGCCGCAGATGTCGTCCGGCGTCCCGATGCCGAACCAGCCCTGCGCACGGGTCACCGCCCGCCGGAACGCCGCCGGGCTGTGCCCGCCGACCACCACCCGCACGTTGGACGGCCGGGGATGGGCGTCGACGCCGGAGAACGACACGAACTTCCCCGAGAACGACGGCGCGGGCGTGTGCCAGAGCTGGTCCATCGCGTCCAGGTACTCGTCGGTGCGCGCGCCGCGGTCGTCGAACGACACCCCGACCGCCGTCATCTCCTGCTCCAGGTAGCCGGCACCGACGCCGAGCGTGAAGCGGCCGCCGCTGAGCAGGTCCAGCGACGCCACCTGCTTCGCGAGCACCAGCGGGTTGCGCTGCGGCAGGATCACGATGCCGGTGGCGAGCTCCAGCCGTGACGTGACCGCCGCCACATAACTCAGGTGCGCGATCGGATCCGCGATGACCGTGTCCGGTTCGGACGGTGAGGGGTCGACGCGCGGCGACGGCAGCACCACGTGGTCCGACGCCCACCACGAGTGGTAGCCGAGCGACTCGGCCAACCGGGCCAGTCTCCTCGTCTCGTCCGGTCCTGCCGTGTCACCGATGTTGAGGCCCTGCACGCCGATGTCCATGACCCCGAAACCATCGACGCCGATCGATCATTCCCCGGAATGCAACGGATTCGTGGTTTTGCGCATCAGAGTGTCTGAGAAGGGGGGCGATGATGACCGAGTTCCTGGCTGCCGCGCTGGCTTTCCCGACCGTGGTGTTCAGCCTGCTGGTGCTCGTGGTGCTGGCGTACTGGCTCACGGTCGCGTTGGTGGGCATGGACTTCGACGCTCCTGTGCTCCCGCTCTCCATCTCCTTGTTCGTCCTGGTCACGTGGTTCGCCGCGCTGGTGGGCACGGTGCTCACGCCGGAGGGTTCGCTGAGGTACGCCATCCTCGCCGGCGCGCTGCTCGTGGGCGCGTTGCTGACCAGGGTCCTGATGATCCCGGTCAGGAACTGGGCCACGCAGGAGAAACCCGCTTCCCGCAACGACTTCGTGGGCCGCACCGCGATCGTCAGGACGACGCGGGTCACCGGGAGCTACGGGCAGGCCGAGGTCACCGCCGACGACGGCGGCACGGCGGTCGTGCAGGTGCGCGCCGCGGAGAGCACCGAACTGAGGGCGGGACAGACCGCACTGATCTTCGACTACGACGCCGAGGGCGAGTTCTTCTGGGTCGTGGACATCACCACAGGGGGCTGACATGGGTGCGATCTCAACGGGTTTGGTCGTGCTGATCGCCGGGATCGTCGTCGTGCTGATCTTGGCGACGATCACGCTGAGCAGGTTGTTCAAGAAGTGCGAGCAGGGCAAGGCGCTGATCGTCTCGAAGATGCGCAAGGTCGACGTGACCTTCACGGGCACGGTCGTACTACCCGTCCTGCACAGATGCGAGACGATGGACATCTCGGTGAAGACCATCGAGATCCGCAGGGC
>JASLAV010000755.1 GCA_030146905.1 Lentzea sp.
GCGCTCACCTCGTTCAGCCAGTCGAGCTGGCGCGGTGAGAGGTCCAGTTCGCCGGCTGTGAGGGTGGACGTGAGCTGATCAACGCTCCTCGGTCCGAGGATGGGGATGATCCCCTTCGACATCGACCACCTGATCGCCACCCGCTCCGGAGTCGTGCCGAGTTCACGGGCGATGCCCTCGACGGCGTCCAGGACCTTCGCCTTGGCGGGGTCCTCCCTGTGGAGGAACTGGCTGATCGAACTTTGTGCGCGACCTGTTTCGCCCCGCCGGTACTTGCCCGTCAGAAGACCGCCGCCCAGGGGTGAGAATCCCAGGACGCCCAGGCCGAAGGCTTCCGCCATCGGCATCAACTCCCGGTCGGCGCTGCGCTCGACAAGGCTGTATTCGACCTGAATCGCCGCTATGGGAGCCCAGCCGTGCTGCTGCGCCAGGGTGACTCCCGTTGCCACGCGCCATGCGGGGAAGCTGGAGAGACCGGCGTACAGGATCTTGCCGGCGCTGGTCAGGTCGTCGAAGGCTCGCAATATCTCTTCGACGGGGGTGGCTCCGTCGGCAACGTGGGCCCAGAACACGTCCACCCGGTCGGTGCCCAGCCGACGCAGGCTCTGCTCCAGGGACTGGACCAGCGCTTTCCGGCTGTTCCCCGTCAGTTGCAGGCCGCTGCTCGCCGAAGTCCCCATGGTGTACTTCGTCGCCAGGACCACGTCCTCGCGATCGGAGGAGATGATGTCCGCGAGGTATTCCTCGGCGTCCCCCGCCTGGTAGTTGGAAGCGGTGTCGATGAAGTTCCCGCCCGCTTCCCGGTACGTGTCGTACATCGCCTGAGCCTCTGGCAGGTGCGCCCCGTGTCCCCAGCCCATGCCGAAGTTACCGGTCCCCAGCGACAGTTCCGATACTCGCAGTCCCGACCTTCCGAGAAATCGGTATCGCATAAGCCTTTTCACTCCCCGCGTCGATCTGGCACGAACAGGCTCCATCGTTGCCAGTGCCGGGCGCGTAGTACATAACACGGAGTCCAGCAATGTTTACCGATCGTCCAATGCTGACAACGGAAGGCGATCAACGGCTGTCAGGGCATGAGATTTCTGGCGATCGGCCAGGCGCCGGGGGAGGTGTTGGACAGCACGGTGATCGTGGTGCCGGTGTGCGGGTCGTGAGTGGACTTGAACGACGCGCCGGCGTCGTACCCGGCGAGGACCACGGTGTCGGTCGTCTCGTGCAGCCAGAAACCGAGCCCGTACCGCATCGACTCCTGCGGGACGTGGTGGCGCGGCCTGGTCGCCTCGCCGGCGAGGTCGCTCGCGAGCAGCGCACGCCAGAACTTGGACATGTCGCCCGCCGTGGTGTGGATGCCGCCGTCACCGGTCGCCAGCACGGGCAGGTGGAAGACGTTGGACCGGTCGAGCCCCTCGAGGTATCCCACCGCCGCGTCGGCCGGCAGTTCGTCTGAACGCAGGAAGTCGGTCCTGCTCAGGCCGAACGGCGTCAGCACCAGGTCGCGCACGAGGTCGTGGTAGCCCTTGCCGGTGGCCCGTTCCGCGAGCAGGGCGAGTACCACGTAACCGCCGTTGCAGTAGGCGAACCGTTCGCCCGCCTCGAACTTCGCGGGATGCCCGTCGAGCAGCGGCAGGAACGCCTCGGTGGTCGTCAGCGCGTGTGCGGCGCCGATGACGTAGTCGTCGACTCCCCAGTCCGCCTCCTCGTCGAGGTAGTCGCCGATGCCGGACGTGTGGGTGAGCAGGTGCTCGACCGTCACGTCGCCCGAGATGAGCGGCAGGTCGGCGCCGAGGAGGTCCCTGGCGGGCGTGCCGAGGCTCAGCGACCCCTGCTGCACCAGGGAGAGCACGGTCAGGGCGGTGAAGCCCTTGCCGCCGCTCGCGGTGCCGAACCTGGTGTCGACGGTGTTGGGCACGCGGTGGGCGCGGTGGGCGAACCCGTAGGCCTTCGCGAACTCGACCTCACCGGACCGATCCACCTGGACCACTCCCGAGAAACCGGTTTCCGCGGCGATGCGGTCGATGTCCTCCAGCGGCATTTCCGCAGGTTAGCTCTGGCGCATGCCCATGACGAAGCGAGTTTCGGCCTGACGGACCGCGCCGGCTTGACAACCAAACGAGCGGGCATCC
Source organism: Lentzea sp. (assembly GCA_030146905.1). The sequence goes on from JASLAV010000755.1 coordinate 2,127, forward strand.
CGTTTCCGGAGTGTCAGGAGACGTTCACACACGTGAAGGGACTGGACGGTTGTCGCTCGCCACCACCGCGTCGCCGGGCCTCGTCGCCGAGGCCCCGCCCGCGTCCGCCGGACCACGACGCCGGTGGCTGGTCGCGCTGGTGGTGTTCGTGCTGCTGGCCCAGATGGCGATCGCGATGGTCACCACGGCCGTCGAGCAGTCGCCGACGATCGACGAGCCGGTCTACGTGGGCGCCGCCGCGGTCTACCTGGAGCAGCACAGCCTGCGCTACAACCCGGAGCACCCGCCGCTCGGCAAGCTGGTCATGGCCACCGGGCTCGCGTTCGCCGGCATCAGGTTCGACGAGGACTTCGCCGGCGACCAGACCGAGTTCGGCAGGCACGTGCTCTACGAGTCGGGCAACGATCCGCAGCGGCTGCTCCTGCTGGCCAGGCTGCCGATCATCGTGCTCACGCTGTTGTTCGGGCTGGTGGTCTTCCTGTTCGCCCGCGACCTCACGGGCAACGGGGGCGGGCTCGTGGCGCTCGGCCTGTACGCGTTCTCGCCGGACCTCATCGCACACGGGTCGCTGGCCACGCTCGACGTGCCCGCCGCCGGGTTCGTGCTGACATCGGCCTGGTTGCTGTGGCGGGCTCGCGACAACGCCCACTACCTGCCGATCGCGGGCCTCGCCATGGGCGCGGCGCTCGCGACCAAGATGAACACCCTCGCGGTGGTCCCGGTGTTGCTGTTCCTCGCCTGGCACGCCCGCGGCCGCGTCAGGCCGGTGGCCGTCATGACCCTGATCGCGGTTGCCGTGGTGTGGGCGTCCTACGCGGCCGTGGACCCCCTCCAGCCTTTCCACGCGCTGTACGTGGAGGGGATGCGTCTGCAGCTCGGGTTCGAGGACCAGGTGTGGGGCGGCTACCTGTTCGGCACGCACTACGAGGGCTCGCACTGGTACTACCTGCCGGCGGCGCTGCTGGTGAAGACACCGCTCGGTGCGCTCGCGCTGTGGGCGGCCGGAGTCGTAGCCGCCATCCGGCGTCCGGCGGCGTTGTACGTGCTGCTCCCCGCGGCGGTGCTGTTCGCCGCGGCGATGACCGGCAACCGCGACCTCGGCGTGCGGTACGCGATCTTCGTGCCGATCTTCCTGGCGGTCGCGGCGGCGTTCGTCGCGGACCGGCGTTGGGTGGTGCCGGCGGTCACCTTGGTCGCGGTGAGTTCACTGTGGACGTTCCCCTACTACCTGCCGTACTCCAACGAGCTGTTCGGCGGTCCGTCCAAGACGCACATGCACCTGCACGACTCGAACGTCGACTGGGGCCAGGACCTGATCCGGCTCGCCGAGCGGCTGGAGCAGCGCTACCCCGGCGAACGGACGTGGCTCGTCTACAAGGGCGCGGGGGTGCCCGAGCACTACGGCATCCACGCGGACGACCCGCGCGAGGTGCCGCCGGAGGACGTGAGCGGACTGCTCGTCGTCTCCGACACCGCCATCGCGAAGGCCGACGACCGGCTCAGGGCGTTGATCGACACCAGCGTGCCGATCGACGTCGTGGGCCACTCCGTCACGATCTTCCGCAGGCCGTGACGGCGAGAAAGTTCCGTACCCCTACGGATGCCGTCCCTGATTGTTCCTCTCCCGCGGTGCTCCGAGAGTGATCGGCGGCGAACGCCCGCCGTCCCCGCAGCCAGGCGGGCGTTCCCGAGATCCGGAGAGGAAACAACGTGACGAGACCGTCCCCGCCCACCTCGGTGACGCCTCGCCCTTCTTCGCCGGCGGCCAGAACGCCACCGTGAGCGAGTTCCCCGGCATCGTCGCCGGCATCCGCGCGGGAGGAACCCGGCCGGAGGGGCAGACCTGCACCGGCACGGTCGTCGCGCCGCGCAAGATCCTGATCGCGGCGCACTGCGCGGACGCCCAGGGGGAGAAGAGGTTCGTCTACGGGCTCGACGACCTCAAGGACCACCAGGGCGGCAACGGTTCCGGGTTCGCCGTGAACGTCGTCAGCTACAAGAAGCACCCGAAGTACGTCAACTTCGACCAAGGCTTCGACGTCGCGGTCGTGACGGTGGACCGCGACATCGCGCTCAAGAGCGGTGCCACGTACCCGAGGTTCGCCACCTCCGCGGACGCCGGTACCTCGGCGATCACGGTCACCGGGACGGACGCGAGTGAGAAGACCGCCACCACGACGGTTTCCCTGACCGTCGAGGGCACCGGCCCACCGGCCGGTGACGTCGCGGTGACCGCGGCACCGTCGTCCGCGAGCGTCCGGCAGGGGCTGCTGGCGCAGACCGTGGTGAAGGCCGTGGTGAAGGCCGCGGGTGGCACGGGGAACCTGGCGCTGACCGCGTCCGGTGTCCCCGCCGGTGCCCGGTTCTCGTTCAACCCGGCCACTATCGGCCAGAACGGCTCCAGCAACGTCTGGATCTTCACGAACCTCTCCACCCCGCCCGGCACCTACCCGATCACCGTCACGGCCACCTCGGCCGACGGGAAGACCGGCGCGACGACGTTCACGCTGACCGTCACCCGTCAGAAGACAGCCGTGAGAGGGTTGTGGCCGCAGCAGCGACCGCAACCCGCTCACGACTGCCGTGTCAGACCGTGAGGGTCCAGGAGTCGATGGTGCCGACGTCGTCGGCGTAGACGTCCTTCACCTGGAGCTCCCACGTGCCGTTGCGCGCCTCGGCGGACAGGTCGAGCGGGTAGGTCTCGTGGATCCCACCGGACGACGAGGTGCCGCCCGCCTTCTTGAGGCTGTAGAACCTGCCGGACGGACTGACCAGGTCGATGACCAGATCACCGGGGTAGGTGTGGTTGATGTCGACCTCGACTGACGCCGAGGCCGTGGAGTTGCCCGTGCAGCCGGAGATCGTGACCGAGGACGAGACGGCGGTGCCGGTGTCCGGAATGGACACGTCGTCGCCGTTCGTGCCGGGGCCGCACTCCGGTGCAGGACCGCCGACGAAACCGCTGTGCAGCAGCTTGTTCGGCGAACCGGTGCCGGGGTTGCCGACCTCGCCGGCGGTCGCGTTGGTCACCAGTGCGTCGCGCAGGACCTGGGGGCTCGCGGACGGGTTGGCCGACAGGTGCAGGGCCGCGACGCCCGCGACGTGCGGGCTGGCCATGGACGTGCCGGACATGGAGGTGGCGCCGCCGTTGAGCCCCAGCGAGGTGATGTTGTCACCAGGGGCGAAGATGTCCGTGCAGCTGCCGTAGTTGGAGAACGGGGCACGCGCGTCGTTGGACGAGGTCGCGTTCACGGTGATCAGTGACGCGATCTTGGCGGGACCGGTGGAGCAGGCGTCGGCCGAGCTGTTGCCCGACGCGACCGCCATCTGCACGCCGGAGGCGACCATGCCGGCGATGGCGTCGTTGCCGATGTCGGCGGTGTCGAACGTCCAGGAGGCGTTGACCACCGCGGGTTTCCTGGCGTTCGCGGTGATCCACTCGATGGCCTTGACCCCCGCGGAGTCCGGGCCGTTGCCGGTGCAGCCGGTGCCGAGCATGCGGACCGAGACCAGCTTGGCCTTCTTCGCCACGCCGTAGGTCTTCGAGCCGACCGTGCCCGCCACGTGCGTGCCGTGACCCGAGCAGTCCTGGCCGTTCTGGCCGTCCTCGATGAAGTCCGCGCCGACGGACGCGCGACCCTCGAAGTCGGCCACCGACGTCTTGATGCCGGTGTCGGTGACGTAGACCGTCACGTCCGA
>JASLAV010000787.1 GCA_030146905.1 Lentzea sp.
TGCACAACAACCTCGGCTGGTTCTACTTCGAGAACGGCCGCTACGACGAGGCGCTGGAGGCGTTCGAGAAGACGCCGGAGGCCTACGGGGAGAGCGGCAGGGCCAAGACGCTGCACGCGCTGGGCCGCACCGACGAGGCCGCCGAGGCCGCGCGCAGGGCGTTGGAGCTCCTGCCCCACGACGCGCACGACGAGTGGGTCGAGGAGATGAGGGCTATCGCCGCGGGGTCGTAGGACCTGCGGCCTCGCCCAGCCGGACCGTGAACGCGTCCTGCGCGAGGAGGCTGGTGTGCTCCTCGACCTGGCCGTCGGCGCTGGTCAGCGTGGGCTCGTACATCGCCGGCTCGTCGGTCAGCGCCTCGGACAGCAGCGGGATCACGTGTTCGCGCACGGGGAACGGCGACATCGCGCGCCGGTAGGCCACCACCGACTCGAACTCGACGGTCAGCACCCACCTGTCGTCTTCGTCGGTGGACCGCGCCAGCGTGCCGCGCAGGCACCCCGGCTGAGCCGTCAGCAGCTTCAACGCCTCCTCGACACGCGAGGTGAACGTCTCTGGGTCGGATACGCGGAAGCGGCACACCAGAAGCACGGTGCAAGGATGGCACGGTGACCGACAAGCGCCCCCTGCTGCCCGGCGACGGCCCGCTCGCGCGTGTCCGCCCGGTCGTGGCGTTCGTGCTCGTGCTCGCCCTCTTCGTCACCGGCGTCGCGGTCGGCGGCACCCTCGGCGCGGTGCTGCTCGGCGTGCTGGCCGTCGGCGCCGCGGTGCTGCTGGCGGCGACGTGGAAGGTGCTTTCACCAGCTCACCGCACATTGCGCGTGGTGGTCCTGCTGGTACTGGTGCTCATCACCGTAGAATTGGTTGTGAAAATCCCTACCAGGTGAGGTGCGCCGCCATGACCGTCCAAGTGCACGGCGAGCACTCCCCCGAACGCGCGGCGCCGGCGCCCGCGCCGAGGCACTCCGCCCACACGCTCGCCGAGGCGGGTGACCTGCTGCGCGCGCTCGCCGCACCGGTCCGCATCGCCATCGTGCTGCAGCTGCGGGAGCACGACCGCTGCGTGCACGAGCTGGTCGAGGCGCTGGGCGTGGCCCAACCGCTGATCAGCCAGCACCTGCGCGTGCTGAAGTCGGCCGGCGTGGTGCACGGGGAGAGACACGGCCGCGAGGTCGTGTACCGGCTGGTGGACGAGCACCTGGCACACATCGTGGTGGACGCTGTAACGCACGTCGAGGAGAAGTTGTGACCGGACTGAGGTCCACCAAGCAGCGCACCGCGGTGTCGAACCTGCTCGACCAGCTCGACGACTTCCGCAGCGCCCAGGAACTGCACGAGGAACTGCGCCGCCGTGGCGAGGGCATCGGCCTGACCACGGTGTACCGCACCCTGCAGTCGCTCGCGGACGCCGGCCAGGTCGACGTCCTGCGCACCGACTCCGGCGAGGCGATCTACCGGCGTTGCTCGACCCACCACCACCATCACCTGGTGTGCCGCCACTGCGGCCGCACGGTCGAGGTGGAGGGTCCCGCCGTCGAGAAGTGGGCTGACCGCGTCGCGGCCGAGAACGGCTTCTCCGAGGTCAGCCACACCGTCGAGATCTTCGGCACGTGCGCGGAGTGCACGGCCAAGGGCCTGAAGTAGGAGTCAGGACTCGTAGGGTTCGACCGGCTCCGGCACCGCGGTGAACGACTCCACCGTGAAGCTCGGCACCCAGGAGTTCTTCTCCGACGCCGACTTCGGCACGACCTGGCCGGTCACCTCGACCCACTGCTCCTCCGGCAGCGACGGCACGTCCCCCGTCACCCTGACCTTCAACGGCCGGGCGTCCGCGGCACAGCACGAGATCGCGAGCCGGGCGACGAACGTGTCGCCTTCCGCGCGCATCAGGAACCCGGTGAGCTTCACGCGCCTGCCGTCCAGCGTGCCGGACTCGTCCCACGCCGTGCGCGTGACGAACTCCGTCATCGACAGCGGGATCACGTCGCCGGCCGGCAGGTCACCGAGCAGGTTGCGGGACCGCTGCGTCTGGTTGGTGTCGGCGGCGGAGCTGACCACGTCGCCGCCCAGCGCGGGTGGCGAGATCAGGAACACCGCCATCACCGGCAGCAGCATCAGCCAGGTCGACCGCGACGAGTGCGAGTGCTCGTGGCCGTCCTCGGGCACCGCCTTGCCGCCGCGGCGGATATCGGTGACGATCGCGAACAGCGCCAGCCCGATCATGATCACACCGGCGGCGATCAGCAGCGGCAGCAGGCCCTTCTGCACGTAGCGCAGGTACAGCCCGGAGAAGCTGATCTTCAGCAGCGCCCCGCCGAGCAGGACCAGCAGGATGTTCTGGGTTTCGCGCCTCACAACAGCACCACTCCTGTCACCACGGCGCACAGGATCGCCACCACGAAGGTAGCGGGTGCGAAGCGGAAGGCGAAGGACTTGCCGAACGCACCTGCTTGCAGCGCGATCAGCTTCACGTCGACGGCGGGGCCGACGACGAGGAACACCAGGCGCGGCAGCAGGGGCAATGCGGAGAACGCCACCGCCACGAACGCGTCGGCCTCCGAGCACAGCGCCAGGATCACGGCCAGCAGCGCCATCACGATCACGCCCAGCACGATCTGACCGCCGAGCGTCTGCATCCACGCGGTGGGCACGAACGTCTTGAACGCCGCCGCGAACAGCCCGCCCAGCACCAGGAACCCACCGGCGTCCACGAGGTCGTGGCGCGCGCTCTCGGCGAACACGGCCCACTTGTTGCGGCCCGAGTGGTCCGCGAGACGCGCCAGCGCGCGTTCGGCGATCCACTCCACCTTGCCGAAGCGCACCCACAACCAGCCCATGACCATCGCGGTCAGCAGCGACCCCACGAACCGCGCGACGACCATCATCGGGGCGTCGTTGAACGCCACCGCCGTCGAGACCAGCACGATCGGGTTCACCGCCGGCGCCGCGAGCAGGAACGTCAGCGCCACGGCGGGGGCGACGCCCTGCTGCATGAGCCTCTTCGCGACCGGCACCGAGGCGCACTCACAGCCCGGCAGGGCCACGCCCGCAATACCCGCCACGGGCACGGCCAGCGCTGTCCTCGACGGCAGCATCTTGCGCAGCACCGACGCCGGCACGAACGCCGCGATCGCGCCGGAGATCAGCACGCCCAGGACCAGGAACGGCATGGCCTGCACGCAGATCGCCACGAACACCGTCGACGCCGTGCGCAGCTTCGGCGCGTCCAGCAGGTCGACGAGCCGGGACTGGAAGAGCAGTGCGAGGACGAGGATCCCGCACAGCACCTCCAACGACGTGATCTTCAGCCGAGGCGGGCCGGAGCGCCGCTTCGACGAGCGAATCTCTCCGGTGATCGTCATGTCGTCCTCAACGCCAG
>JASLAV010000841.1 GCA_030146905.1 Lentzea sp.
GCGGCCTGGCCGTCCCGCGCCCAGTCGTCCGGCGTCACCACCGCGAGCGGTTCGGCGTCGACGAGGAGCTTGCGCGCGGACAGCTCCTCGACCAGCTGCTCGGCGTAGCGGTGCGCCATCGCGTCCCAGCGCAGCGGGGCGGCGTCGAGGTTCGGGCACGGCGCCAGCAGGTACTGAAGGTGCCTGCCCTCCGGCGCGAGCGCGGGGTCGGTGAGCGTCGGTGTGGTGAGCAGCAGCGACGGATCGCTCATCAGCGTGCCCTGGCGGATGATCTCGTCGAACGTGCCGTCCCACTTGTCGCCGAACGAGATGGTGTGGTGCGCGAGGTCGTCGACGACGTGGCCCGAGCTGAGGTGCACGACGACGGCGGACGGCGACCAGCGCAACGGCCTGACCCTGCGCGGCTTTCCGCGCAGCAGGCGGGTGCTCTGGGCGGGGCCGGTGGCCAGGACGACGGCGTCGCAGGCGAAGCGGCCGGACTCCGTGAGCACGGCCTGGACCCGGTTGCCGGCGCGTTCGAGCGAGGAGACCTCGACGCCGTACTCGAACCGCACTCCCGCCTCGGCCGCGGCGTCGGCCATCGCCTGCGGCACGGCGCGCATGCCGCCGCGCGGGAACCACACGCCGGCAACAGTGTCCATGTAGGCGATGACGGCGTACGCGGCGAGGGCGTCCTTGGGTGCGACACCTGCGTAGAGCGCCTGGAAGGTGAAGACCCGCCGCAACCGGTCGTCGTGCAGGAACTTCCCCACGGCACGGCCGAGCGAGCCGAAGCCGCCGAGCCGGGTGAGCGCCAGGAGGTCGGGACCGACCAGGTCCAGCGGCGAGTCGAAGCTCGCGCCGATGAACCTGTCGCGTTCGACCTCGTAGAGCTTCGTGAGCCATGCCCGCAGGTCGCGGTAGCCCTGCGCTTCCCTGGCGCCCGCGAAGTCGTACACCGCCTGCTCCATGCGGTCCGCGTCGGTGTGCACGTCCAACGCCGTGCCGTCGGCGAACGTCGCGCGGTAGGCCGGGTGCAGCGGCAGCAGTTCGAGGTGGTCCTCCCGCCGGGCACCGACGGCGGCGAACGCGTCGTCCAGCAGTTCCGGCATGGTCAGCACGGTCGGGCCGGTGTCGATGCGGTGGCCGTCGATGTCGAGACGGCCCGCGAGACCGCCGGGATGCGGGTGTCGTTCGAGGACGGTCACCTCGTGCCCGGCACCGCGCAGGTGCATCGCCGCCGACAGTCCCGAGAGACCCGCTCCCACCACGACCACACGATCCGTGCGGCCCTTCACCACGTGCACCACTTCAGGTCCCCCGGTCAGGTCGTCCGCGCCACGGCGCGGTTCGCGAGGCGCACCAGTTCGGTGCGTGCCTCGTCGTCGATCACGGCGCGGTCCAGCGCCGCCAGGCCGGAGCCCGCCAGCCTGTCGATGTGCTCCTCCACCGCGGCGACGGCGCCGAGCTCCACCAGCAACGATCGCACCTCGTCCACGGTGCGGTCGCTGACGGCCCCGCTCTCCAGGCACCGGCGGAGCAACCGCTGGGCCGCCGGCAGGTCCTGCGCGCGGGACAGGGCGACCGACATCAACGGCGTCCGCTTGCCCTCCTTCACATCCTCTCCCACGGGCTTGCCGGTGACCGACGAGTCGCCGAACACGCCGATCAGGTCGTCGCGCAGCTGGAACGCCACACCGATGTCGTGTCCGTACGCCCGCAGGCAGTCCACGACGTCGTCGCCGGCGCCCGCGAGGGCCGCACCGAGGTGCAGCGGCCGTTCCACCGTGTAGGCGGCGGTCTTCAACGCCGCGACGCGCACGGCGTGCTCCAGCGACTCCTCGCGGCGGGCGACGGCCAGGAGGTCGAGGTGCTGTCCCGTGATCATCTCGGTCCGCATCGCCTGCCACGGCCCCCAGGCCCTGCTCAGCGCGTCGGACGGCAGGCCGGCGGTCACGAGCGCGTCGTCCGCCCACGCCAGCGCGAGGTCACCGACCAGGATCGCCGCCGAGTCGCCGTACTGGCGGGCACTGCCCGACCAGCGCTCGTGCCGGTGCCGCGCCCCGAACGACTCGTGCACGGAGGGCTTGCCGCGCCTGGTGGCCGAGCGGTCCATCACGTCGTCGTGCACGATCGCGCAGCACTGCAGCATCTCCAGGGCGACCATGGCCCTGACGACGGCGTCCGCGGGCGGTGCGCCGCCGGCGGCACGCCATCCCCACCACGCGAACGTGGGCCTGATCCTCTTGCCACCGGCCATGACCAGCCCGCGCAGCTCGGCGGTGAGCTCGGGTGCGAGGTCCTGCCTGGCCCGCAGGAAGTCGTGCAGCGCGTCGTCGAGGAGGGCGCGGAAGTCGTCCACCCGCGACGTGGACGTGCGAGCGTCCACGCTGGTCATCAGCGACATCGGCATCCCTCTGGAGTCGGCGGGGTCGGGGTGGTCTGAGCTAAGCAGCGCCGTGGAATGTCCGCATGACGAGCACCGCCGTTGTGCGGAGCGCAACTCCCGGCTCTAGCGTGGAGCAACCATCTCCGCGAAAGGACCGCTGATGTCGGCTGAGCGCGAACTGGACGCCGCGGGCATTACCGCACCGGCGTTGCGCGACGCGTACCGGCGCTGCCGTGAGCTCAACGCACTGCACGGCCGTACCTATTACCTGGCGACGAGGATGCTCAGCGCGGAGCAACGACCCGCCGTGCACGCCCTGTACGGGTTCGCGCGATGGGTGGACGACGTGGTCGACGACGTCCACAGTGGACTCGATGACAAAGCCGCGGCGCTCGGCGCGATCGACGACCGCGTCCAGGCCGCACTGCGGGACCGGGAGACCGACGACCCGGTGCTGACGGCGTTGATCGACACCGTGCACCGCTACGACATCCCCGTCCGGCACTTCCAGGACTTCATGGCTTCGATGCGGATGGACCTCACGGTCACCGACTACCCCACATATGCCGATCTCGAACGGTATGTGCACGGATCCGCCGCGGTGATCGGTCTGCAGGTGCTGCCGGTGCTGGGCACCAGCGTGCCCAGGGAGGAGGCCGAGCCCGCCGCCGCGGCCCTCGGGGTGGCCTTCCAGCTCACCAACTTCATCCGCGACGTCGGGGAGGACCTCGACCGCGGCCGGGTCTACCTGCCCGCCGACGAGCTCGCGGAGTTCGGCGTCGACAGGGAACGGCTGCTGCACGCGCGGGCGCGGGGGCACGCCGACGAGCAGATCAGGGCCGCGCTGCGCGACCAGGTCCGGCGGGCGCGGGAGGTGTACGCGCGGGCGTGGCCGGGTATAGGGATGCTCGCACCGCGGTCACGGCCGTGCGTGCTGACCGCCTACCGGCTCTACGGGCGGATTCTCGACCTGGTCGAAGGCGCGGACTGCGACGTGCTGTCGCGCCGCGTCGTCGTGTCCAACGGCAGGCGGCTCGCCGTCGCCCTGCCGGCACTGGCCAGGGCGGTGTTCGCCCGTGCGGCCTGAGAAGAGGACCTCCATGCGCGACCGGATTCCGCTGCGGATCTACTCGAGCCCGCCGTGGCGTGAGCAGCGGCCGACCTGGCAGGACGCGAAGCCCGCGCTGATCGAGGCGGCGCTCAAGCGCGCCACGGCGCGGCCGTCCGGCAACTGGTTCGTCGCGGGCGCGAGCCGCGACGTCGTGAAGGGCAAGCCGTGCGGGCGCACTATCGCGGGCCAGGAGGTCGTGCTCTGGCGCGGTCCCCACGGCGTGCTGATGGCCGGGTCCGGCTCGTGCCCGCACCTGGGTGCGCCGCTGTGCGACGGCGCGGTGGCGGAGGGCAAGCTGATCTGCCGCTGGCACGGGCTCGCGCTCGAAGGCAAGCGGTTCGGCGCGTGGACGCCCTATCCCGCGCACGACGACGGCGTCCTCGTGTGGGTCCGGCTGGACGAGGTGGGAGGCGAGGAGCCGCTGCCGGCGCCGGTGCTGCCGGAGCGGCCGCCCGCCGGGGCGATCGACGCCGTGGCCACGCTCGTCGGCCGCTGCGACCCGGAGGACGTGGTCGCGAACCGGCTCGACCCGTGGCACGGCGCGTGGTTCCACCCGTACTCGTTCGCCAACCTGCACGTCCTTGAGACGCCGACCGAGACGGAGGACCGCTTCCTGGTCGAGGTGACCTTCCGGCTCGCGGGACGGGTCGGCGTGCCG
>JASLAV010000847.1 GCA_030146905.1 Lentzea sp.
CTCACCGCAGTCACATCAGCTTTACGCCGACTTACATCCGGGGCTTGTGTTGCTGAAGCTTATTTGGTCTTGCTCGCCGGTGTCAAATCCGCCTCTTGGAGGCTTTTTGTCTTCCGGCTTCGCCCCGCTCGTTCCGGGGTGATTTCCGGCCCGTTCCGCGCTGGCAGAGAGAACATTACACAGGCCCGTTTCGATCTCCAAATCGGGGGGTGCCCTACGCGCTTGCACCGCCGTTGACCTGCGCATCTGCACGTGGAAGACCGGATGGCGTGAGCACGGGTGCCACGTTGCCGACGCATCGGCTGAGCGTCGTTCGGTAAGTCCCGGCCACAACGTCAATCATGGACACATGTTCGACGTTCTCGTGATCGGTGGTGGCCCGGCGGGGCGGGCGCTCGCCCGTGCCTGCGCACAGGAAGGTCTGCACACGGCGATCGTCGACCGACGCCCGGATCGCGTGTGGACGGCGACCTACGGCGCGTGGGCCGACGAACTCCCCGACGGCACACCGACGAAGGTCACGAGCACAGTGGTTCGCGCCTACGCGCGCGAGGAGCACTTGATCCCACGCTCGTACGTCATCCTCGACAACGCACGGCTCCACGAACTCCCGGACACGGTCACCGTGCTCCAACGGCCGGCGGAGGCGCGCTACACGTTCAACGCCACCGGCGCGCGCAAGGGCCGTGCCGAGCAAACGGCCGTGGGCACGGTCATCGAGTCGGACAGCACCGAGACGACGTTGATGGACTGGCGCAACGGTGACACGTTCCTCTACCAGGTTCCGTTGGGCGGCAACCGGGTTCTCGTCGAGGAGACCTGTCTGGCGCGGCGGCCCGGCATGCCGCTCAGCGAGCTCCGCCGCCTGCTCCACGCGAGGATCACGCCGGGAGCAGAGGAGGAACGCGTCCGCTTCCCGCTCGACGCCCCCAGGGCCGGCGGTCTCGCGTTCGGCGCGAGCGCGGGCTTCATCCACCCGGCCACCGGCTACAGCGTCGCCACGTCCCTCGCGCTGGCACCGCGGGTCGCCCAGGCCGTCAAGGCGGGAGAGGACCCCCGGCGCGTCATCTGGACGCGGAAGGCCCGGATCGTGCACGCCATGCGCCGCAAGGGGCTGGAGGTGCTCCTGCGGATGGACTCCGAGGAGACGAGGGACTTTTTCGAGATCTTTTTCCAGCTCGACGCGAATCATCAACGCGCCTACCTCTCGTCCCGGGAGGACGTCAAAGGAATGGTCGAGGCGATGCTGGCTTTGTTCGGCTCGGCGCCGCCCAGGCTCAAGGCAAAGCTGATCTTTTGAGGGAAACCCCAGCGTGAGCGCCACATCACCGTCCGCAGCCGCACCATGGCTGCCCGTCGCCGACCTCGTGAACACCTGGTTAACGCCCTTGGTGGGAAGTCGTTCGCACCGGCACGATAAAAGGCGTGCCCGCATTGCTGGATGACGTCAGGTTCGCCTTCCAGCCGCTGTTCAACCTGAACACGGGGGGCGTCGTCGCGGTGGAGGCCTTGGCCCGGCCGCACGACGGCAGCGTGCAGGATCTCCTCCAAGCCGCTTTCCGGGCCGGTCTGCTGGTCAACGCCGACGTCGGGCTCGCCTGCCGCGCCGTGCGCGCCGCGGCCGACTTCGACCTGATGCTGCCGCTGCACGTGAACCTGCTCGCGATCACGATCGCGGACAAGCCGGAGGTCATGGCACCGCTCTACGGTGCGCTCCGCGACGCCCGCCGCTCCCCCGACAGCATCGTCATCGAGGTCGGCGAGCCGTACTCGCGCGCCCACCGCGGCCGTCTCGCCGGCGGGATGCAGACGTTGCGCAACAACGGGTTCCGCATCGCGCTCGACTGCGTGGGCGGGGGCGACGTGCCGCTCGGGCTGCTGACCAGCGCCTCTCCCGACTACATCAAGCTCGACCGCGAGATCGTCCGCTCGCTGCCGGGCGACGCCGCGCGAGGCGCGCTGGTGCGGTCGTTGGTGCACCTCGGCGAGTACACGGGTGGTCAGGTCGTCGCCGAGGGCGTGGAGACCGAGGCGGAGCTGACGTACCTGCGCAAGCTCGGGGTGGGGCACGCGCAGGGCAAGTTCCTCGCGCCTCCGCAGCGACGACCGGCGGTGAACGCCCGCATCGCGCCGGAGACCGTCACGCAGACGGGCGAGATCCGCCGCACCACCGGTCCCAGGGTCACCGACTTCCTGCACCCCGCGACGACGCTGCCCGTGGACGCCACGAGTGACGAGGTGCGCGAGGTCCTCGCGACGCAGCCGTCGATCACCGGTGTCGTGCTGGTCGACGACGAGGGCCGCCCCAAGTGGTCGGTGGACCGCAACCGGTTCCTGCTCGCGGTCACCGGTCCGTACGGGCACGCGTTGCACGCCAAGCGCGAGGCGGCGCGTCTCGCGGACAAGCCGCACATCATCGGCACCGAGGCGTCCGCGCTCGACCTGCTCGACCTGGTGGCCGGTGCGAACCGCGAGCGCACCAACGACGACCTCATCGTCGTGGACCACAACGAGCGGTGCATGGGCGTCGTGCGTGTGGCGGACGTGGTTCGCGGCGTGGCCGAGCTGAAGGTGGAGCAGGCGGCCGCCCTCAGTCCGCTCACGCGCCTGCCGGGCAGCGACGCCGTCGCGAAGGAGGTGGAGAGGCGCATCGAGGCCGGTGAGATCTTCGCGATCTCCTGGCTGGACGTCGACGGCTTCAAGCTGGTGAACGACTCGGTCGGGTTCGCGGCGGGCGACGACCTGATCCGCGAGATCGGGCAGGGCCTGGCCGATCTCGCGAACGCGTTTCCCGGTGTGCACGTCGGGCACGTCGGTGGTGACGACTTCCTGCTCCTGGCCGGGCTCGACGAGACGGTTCCGCTGAGTGCTCGTCTGTTGGACAAGCCGTACACGGCGGAGGGACGACACGTGACCCTCTCTCTTGCGACCCTTATTTGTGCCCCGGGATCAGTGGGGTCGTATCGCGAGGTGTCGCGGTTGCTGGCGCCGGTGAAGGAGCACGCGAAGTCGCTCGCCGGGTCCAGCTGGGTGATGGGCCGGCCTGGCAGCGATCGGCGCGACGTGCTGCGTGGTGTCGCGCAACGCGCGGTGAGCTGACAAGTACAACCGAACGCCTCCTGTGCGACGACCTGATCACTCATAGCATCGAGGTCGCTACTCAGTGCACAGGAGGTTCGGCGTGCAGGTCGGCAGCAGAGCTCAGGCGGTACCCGCGCAACGCACGAGCACGGACGGCCTCCTCACCGTTGGCGTGGAAGAGGAATTCGTCCTCGTCGAGGCCTCCACGGGTCATCTGGCCAACCGTGCCGACGAGGTGCTCAGGGGAGCGGACCGGTTCGAGGTCGACCTGCAGCCGGAAATCGCGCAGTACCAGGTGGAATCGGCCAGCGGCATCTGCACCGACATGGGCGAGCTGCGCGACCAGCTCGCGATCGCGCGCCGTGCGTTGATCGAACGGGCCGCGCGCCACGACGCACGGCTCGCCGCGACCGGAACACCGGTGCTGGGACTGACGATGCCCACGCCGTTGACGAACTCCCCGCGCTACCACCGGATGGCGCAGGAGATGGGCGCGCTCACCAACGACCTCGCGATCTGCGGCTGCCACGTGCACGTGGGCCTGCCAGACGACGAGTCGAAGATCTTCGTGAGCAACCACCTGCGGGTGTGGCTGCCGACGTTGCTGGCGCTGGGGGCGAACTCGCCGTACTGGCTCGACAGCGACACCGGCTACGCGAGCTGGCGGTACGTGGTCTGGAACCGTTGGCCCACTTCGGGTGCGCCGCCGCACTTCGACTCCGCGGCCCAGTACTTCGCGGCAAGGGACGAAATCGTCGCGAGCGGCGCGGCGATGGACGCGGGGATGCTCTACTGGGACATCCGGCTCTCCGCCCGCCACCCGACGCTCGAGTTGAGGGTCTCCGACGTCGCGCCGACGGTGGAGGAGGCGGTACTGCTGGCGGCGCTGGTGCGCGGAATCGCCGCCACCGCGCTGAGTTCCGGTGCCACGCCCGCACCGATCCCCCCGTACCTGGTGAAGGTCGCGATGTGGCGTGCCGCGCGTGACGGCCTGGAAGGCTTCGGCATCGACCCCGTGACCGGTGCGCCGACACCCGCGTCGACGATCGTGGCGTCGATGCTGCGGTGGATCCGCCCGGCGCTGGAGCTCGCCGGTGACTACCAGATGGTGAGCGACGGCATCGACAGGCTGCTGCTCGACGGCACGGGAGCGGCGAGGCAGCGCAGGGCGTTCGCGCGGCGCGGCCGACTGGACGACGTCGTGGGTCTTCTGGTCGCGCAGACGGCTCCGATCTGATCTGCGGGGTTGCCGGGACCGGCGGATGCTGGGGGCAGGACCGGAAGGAGGACCTGTGACGACAGCGCGCGAGATCATGCACCCCGGGGTGCAGTGCGTGGGCGAGGACGCGAGCCTCGTCGAAGCCGCCCGCATGATGCGGGACCTCGACGTCGGTTCCCTGCCCATCTGCGGCAGGGACGACCGCTTGCACGGCATCATCACCGACCGCGACATCGTGGTCAGGGCCGTGGCCGCCGGGCTGGACCTGGAGGCGACGACCGCGGGCGAGTTCGGGTGCCACGTCCACTGGGTCGACGCCTCCGACTCCGTGGCGCAGGTGCTGCGGACCATGGAGGACAACCAGATCCGGCGGGTGCCGGTGATCGAGGACCACCGGCTGGTCGGCATGGTGTCGGAGGCCGACCTGGCCCGGCACCTGCCGGAGGGTCAGCTGGCGTCGTTCGTGGAACGCGTGTACGCCTGACCGTGTTCGAGGTAGCGGGTATCGCCTGACTCCTTGGCGCGCAACGCTTCGGCGAGACGGCGGGCGAGTCTGGGGATCAGGCGCCGCCCTGCCTGTTCCGGCGCCACGAACTCGTACGACCGCAGCTCCTCCCGCTGGAGCCGGATGTGGTCGCGCGTGGTGAGCGTGCCGCCGTCGAAGATGAACAGGACGCGGTCGTCGCCGTCGCGGGGTGCCCAGTCGGCCACGAGCAGGCGGCCGGGTTCCCTGACGAGTCCGAGCTCCTCCTCGACCTCGCGGCGGCAGGCCTCGCTCGGGGTCTCCCCCTGCTCGATCGCGCCTCCCGGGATCTCCCAGTGCGGCTTGTAGGTGGGCTCGACGAGCAGGACGCGTCCCGCCTCGTCGAGGAACAACGCACCGGCCGCGGACAACGCCCTGCTGCTGTGATCCACGGTCTCTTTGTAGCCGGTCGTCCCGCCAGGATTCGAACCTGGGACCTACCGCGTATCAGGCGGACGCTCTCACCGGACTGAGCTACGGGACGTCTGTGGAAGACGAGGGTGTCGAACCCTCCAGGGCGATCTTGCAAGGATCACCTGCGCGCCGGCGCGTCCCCCGTGTGTTCACCACGAACGCATTGTGCTGTTCACTCGTGCGGCACCGACGGAAGGAGTCGAACCCTCGGGAAACTGTTTTGGAGGCAGTTCCGCTTCCGAAGCTCGTCGGCATTGTCGGCGGGGCAAAAAGAAAACCGCCCAGGGTTTCCCGTGGGCGGCTCCGAGGTCATGACCTGGGGATCAGGTCATGGCGTGGAGCCCCACGCCAGCGCCAGCAGAATGCCGGCGACGAGGGCGAGAATTCGCCATCCCGCGAGCTCCGCCTTGGCAAGCATGTCTTCCTCCGGTTGTTGTCTGTCGGTTGTGACGGCACCAAGCTATGCGAGGGCCGGACGGCCGTGCAACGCATTTTACCGGTGT
>JASLAV010000882.1 GCA_030146905.1 Lentzea sp.
GCCATCCTTGGCTCTTCGTTCTCGACGGTCTCGAAAGAGTCCTCGCCGCCTATCAGCGTTATGACCCGTCCCAACTGCTCGACGAGCACGCGGGACAGTCCGACGACATCACGGACAGCGATCCGTGCGCAGCAATTCGCCCCGAGGACGACGACCTGCTCCGGCAGCTCGCGGGTGCGGCCCCGTCGAAGATCCTCATCACGTCCCGCCTGGTGCCGTCGGTTCTGCTGAACACGTCCAACCATCCGATACCCGGCGTTCTACACGAACGGCTTCCGGGGTTGCGTGCCGCCGACGCTGAATCCCTGGTGCGCAGCTGCAACATCACTGGTGATTCCGCCGCCATCCGCGCCTACTTGAAGCGGCATTGCGACTGCCACCCGCTCGTGACGGGCATTGTCGCCGGCCTGATCAACGACTACCTGCCCGACCGCGGTAACTTCGACGCCTGGGCCGCCGACCCGCACCACGGGGGACGCCTCAACCTCGCCGAGCTCAACCTCGTGCAGAAGCGCAACCACATCTTGCGCGCGGCACTCGCAGTGCTCCCTGAACCAAGCTGGCGGCTGCTCAACAGTGTGGCACTGCTCTCCGAGACTGTTGACTACGAAACGCTGAGCGCGTTCAACCCCCACCTGCCCGCCAGGTCCGTCGCCGAACCTGCCGAACAGGCAGCCGCCCTTCGCAAGTTGAGCACGACCGTGCACGACCTCGAACAGCGCGGCTTGTTGCAGTACGACCGGCGCACGCAGCGCTACGACATCCACCCAGTAGTTCGTGGTGTCACGGCTGGAGGTCTCCTCAAGGAGGACGTGCACCAGATCGGCCAACGGATGGTCGACTACTTCTCCGCGCGATGGGAGAACCCGCACAGCGAACACGAGACGTTCGAAGATTTGCGCCACGGGATGGCCCTGGTACGCACGCTTGTGCAGTTGAACCGCATGCACGAAGCAGGCGATCGGTACACCGAGCTGGGCAGGGCGCTCGTGCACAAGCTCGAGGCGTTCCCCGCTGTGCTGTCGCTCCTGCAACCGTTCTTCCACCGCAACTGGACCACACCGCACCCCGACCTCAGCACTGAGCAGACCGCGTCCCTTGCAACTGACGCGGCGTGTGCGTTGACCAGGGTGGGTGAACACGGACGTGCGCTCGCCCTGCACGGTCTTGCGCTGACGAAGAACATCGACAGCGGTAACCCGGTCCGCGCGGTCGTGAACTTGGCGAACGCCGCGACCACGCTGAACGGGCTGAACCGGCTGGCTCGAGCTGACAGCGCACTGGCCCTCGCGATGCAGCTGGCCGAGCTGTACCCGAGCGGCAGGGCGTTGTTCGTGGCGCGCCTCGCAACGTTCGAGCGTCTTGTCGACGCCGGGCAAGAGGAGGAGGCCGAAAAACTGTGGGCCTCACTCGACTTTTCGCACGGCTGGGACTACTCGGCACGGCGAAGTGGACAAGCCGAGATCGTGAACGCGTACTTCAAACTTCGCACGGGCCGTCTCTCCGACAGGGAGCTGACCTCGATCGGGAAGCATGCACGAGCCACGAACAGCAAAGCGCTGCAGCGAAAGGTGCATAGACTGCGAGGGAGTCTATGCATGCAGCTGGAAGACTGGGAGGAAGCCGCACGCGAGCTGGCCGAGGCGCTGCACATGGCCCGCGCGTCCGATGTCCGTGACGTGGACACCGAAACCCGGCTCGTTCTTGCCGAGCTGCATTGCAGACAGCCTTCGGAGGCAGTGACAAGGGCTGCACGCCTTGCCTCTGCGGAGTTTCCAGCACACGCACCACTGGCGCTCGTCTGGCAGGCGCTCGGTGAGACGGAAAAGGCGATCGAGCACGCTCAGCTCGCGTACCAGGTCGCCTGGGCTGACGGCGAGCCGCACGTTCGCCTTTACGACCTGAGGGAAGCAGCCTTGCTGCTGCACGACCTCGGCGCAGCCAAGCCGAACTTGGCGCCGTACGACCCCGCGACCGATCCTCCGTTGCCTTGGGAAGCCAAAGTCAGGGCTGCGATCCTCAATCAGCGCAGCAAAAAGCCCAGATGAAAGCATTCTTAGGCGCGTCGGACCTGAAAGCGTCGGACCAGTTCAACTCCCTGCACTCGGCGACTTCCCGCGTGAGTAGGCCGCGACCGAGGTCACCGGCGGTTCAACAGGATTCTGGACGGGAGCCCCATCGAACCGCTCACCCTCTCGGACGCCTCAGCCCGCCCCGATCGCCTCGTCCAGGATGCTCAGCCCCAGCGCGAGCTCCTCCTCCGACGCGGTCAGCGGCGGCGCGATGCGGAACACGCCGCCCATCCCGGGGATCTGCACGATGTTCATGTGCAGCCCGAGCTCCAGGCACCTCCGGGTGATCGGCGCGCTCAGCGACTCGTCCTCGATCTCCAGGCCGACCAGCAGGCCGCGCCCGCGCACGTCGGTCACCAAGGCGTGACGCGACGCGATGTCGTCCAGCCCGTTGCGCAGGAAGGCGCCGAGCTTGGCGGCGCGTTCGTCCAGCCGTTCCTCGGTCAGCACGTCCAGCACCGTGTTGCCGACCGCGGCGACGAGCGGGTCGGACACGTGCGTGGTGAAGAACAGGTAGCCGCGCGCGTGCGCTTCCTCCTCGATCTCCGCCGAGGTGATCACGGCGGCCAGCGGCAGCCCGGCGCCCAGGGTCTTCGACAGCGTGAGGATGTCCGGCACGACGCCGTCGCGTTCGAAGGCGTACCAGGTTCCGGTGCGGCACATGCCGGTCTGCGCCTCGTCGAAGATGAGCAGCATCCCGCGCTC
>JASLAV010000891.1 GCA_030146905.1 Lentzea sp.
ACCGGCGAGCCCGCGGTCGGCCAGCACCGGCGGCAGGATGCTGCGCGCCACGGCACGCAGCTCGGAGAGCGCCTGTTCGGCGGCGTCCTGGGCCCGGTCCAGTGCGGCATGAGCCGCGGCGGGGTCCCGGTCCACGGCCCGCCGCACAGCGCCGAGCAGCACGTTCACCGCGACCAGACGGTTCTGCGTGCCGTCGTGCAGCGACCGCTCGATGCGGCGCAGCTCGGCGGCGTGCGCGTCGAGCGCGGCGGCACGGGTGGCACTCAGCTCGGCGATTCGCAGCGAGAGATCGGCGCCCGCGGGAGGTGCCAGCAGGTGCCGGCCGGGCCACTCCTGCGCCCGGACGAGCTGTGGCCCGAACCCGACGATGAACGCGGCGCAGAGCACGCCGCTCAGCGCCACGACCAACGCGCCGGTCAGGTCTGTGACATCCCAGAAGATGTCCCAGAAGATGAAGGTGGGGGTGTTGTCCTCGGGCGGAAGCAGGTGGTACCAGAACGGGTACGTCGTGTTCTGCACCATCGTGGCCGGCATCGCGAGCCCGATGAACCCGGCGGTGAGGCCGGCGGTGACGTGCAGCGGCAGCCAGGCCAGCTCGCGCCGCACGGTCACGTCGCGCAGCGCGGCCCGCGCTTGACGCGGTACGGGACCGGGTTCGAGCACCGAGAGCCGGACCCGTTCCCGGTTCGCGACCGCCCGCAGCGTGCGCAGGGCGGCGGGCAGCAGGAGAACGCCGACACCGACGCAACTGAGCAGTGCGACCACGCCGAGGCCGATGAGAGCTGCAGTTGCGAGCAGTGCCGTGCCGAAGCCGCCGATGAGGCGCGCGACGACGTCGATCGACGCTCGCAAGTGCTGCCGCACCTCAGTCACCCCTGTCATGTCACCTCCCCGGCCGGACCTTATCCGACTGGCACGACTCCATCGGCGCATGGCGGTCTCGCTCGCAGTGGTCGTCTCAACTGGACAACAGCAGTTCGGCCGAGGGGTGCCACCGCTACCTCGGTTGTCCAGCAGGCTGGATTGTCCGCCTGGGCGGAGGTGAAGAGACTCAGGCGGTTCGTCGTGCGGTCACCGTGATGGCGGCGTTGGTGGCCGCGGCGAGCACTTGTCGAGGATCGCTGGAGGTAGTGCTGGCTGTACCGGAGTTGTGCGGCACGGGGATCGCGAGGCCACCGGGTCGGTGGCGACACTGTGCGTGCCAGTGCAAACCGTCCAATTCGGAGAGTGTTTCTTGCCGGAAGACCGGGGGTCGTACGACTGAAAACAGCCCGGCCCCCGTGCGCCGGCGTCGTGGTGTGTTCGCCGCGGCGGTAGCGGCGGTGGCGGTCCTGCAACTGGCCGGTGACGGCAAGCTCGCGCTGGACGACGCGGTGGAGAAGCACCTGCCGGGTGTGGTGCGGGGTACCGGTGCGGGTGCGGCGATCGACGGCCGGAACATCACCATCAGGCAGCTGCTGAACCACACCAGCGGGCTGACCCGTCAAATGCCCCTCATGCCCGTAGCCACCGATTCCCGGCAGTGGTGCAGTGCGTCGAGGGCGGAAAGACCGTGCTCGGGCAGCAGCAGCATCGCGACGGCTGACGTGGCCACGACCGCGACGATCGAGGTGAGCCACCCGACGAGGGCGACCACCGGATCGCTGAGACGCCGCAACACGCACGGCGCCTGCCGGCCCACCGCGGTGGACGCGAGCAGCAACGCCAGTGCGACGGTCATTTCCCGGCGGCTTTCCGGCGGAAGGCCTTGCGCAGCACCGCCGACTCCTCCGCGGTCGCCGACTGCGCGAAGTGCAGCAGGGCGGCTTCGGGATCGCCGGACGCGATGAGCACGTCGCGCACGGCGTTCGTGGCGGCTTCGACGCGGCTGATCGTCGGCTCGTACCGGTAGGCCTTGCCCTCGAGTTCGCGGGTGGCCCAGTCCTTGCGGTGCAGGTTGTCCAGCACGGTCGTGTAGGCGAGTTGCTTGCCGGTGTCGAGCCGCTCCAGCACTGGCGCACCCTCGACGGCTCTCCGGCGTGCCAGAGCACGTCCATCACCGCGGCTTCCAGCTCACCCAGTCCACGCACGCATGACTCACCCTTCCCGCAAGACGAGAAGTATGCCCGGCGGTCGAAGCTTGCCGGCGACGTGAACACTCATGTTCCGGTTGAAACCGTTCAACCGGCCAGGAACTCGGTGATGCGGCCCGTCCAGGTCTGCACGTCCGCGACGGTTTTCGCGACGTGCAGGGTCGAGTTGGGCAGCAGCTCGTGAAGCCGCTCCGCGGTCGGGACGGGGTGCAGCGGATCGGTGTCCCAGGTGAGGACGAGCGCTGGATGAGGCAGGGCTGCGATCTCTTCGGGCGCAGGCAGGTCCGACTCGCCGATGCCGCGCAGGACCGGGGCGAGCAACTCGTCAGGGATGTCGGGCGGCAGGCCGAAGGACGGGTAGTCGGCGAAGATCGGCAACGGCTCCCTGCTCGCCCACTCCTGACGCCAGTGCGCGGCACCCCGGGACTCGATCGACTCGGCGTTGTCGGTGTACCACTGCCTCGCCTGGTTCGGGCCTTCCTCCCACGCGACCGGCGGAATGATCAGCACGAGACGGCGGAAGCGGGTCGGTGCCGCGATGGCGGAGCGCAACGCCACGTCGCAGCCCAGCGACGAGCCCATGAAGTCGATCGGCTCGTCCAGGTCCAGCTCGTCCAGCAGGGCGAGCAGGTCCAGCGTGAAGTTCTCGAAGCGGTAGTCGTCGGCGATCGGACGGCCCGTCGAGTGCCCGTGGCCGCGCTGGTCGTAGGTCAGCAGCCGGTGACCGGCCGCGAGGGCGTCGAAGTCGAGGAGGTGGAGC
>JASLAV010000932.1 GCA_030146905.1 Lentzea sp.
GCGCGGGACGTTCGAGATGATGATCGGCTCGCGGAAGACGACACCGCCGAGGATGTTGCGGATCGTGCCGTTCGGCGAGACCCACATCTTCTTGAGGCCGAACTCCTCGACGCGCGCCTCGTCCGGCGTGATCGTGGCGCACTTGACGCCGACGCCGTGCTTCTTGATGGCGTTCGCGGCGTCGATCGTGACCTGGTCGTCGGTGGCGTCCCGGTGCTCGATGCCCAGGTCGTAGTACTCCAGAGTGACGTCCAGGTACGGGTGGATCAGCTTGTCCTTGATGAACTGCCAGATGATCCGGGTCATCTCGTCGCCGTCGAGCTCGACGACGGTGCCCTGAACCTTGATCTTGCCCATAACTCCGGGCGCTCCTCTCGCGACGATGCAAGCAAGACAAGCGTACTGGTAAACCGTCCGGCCTTGCCTGCGACCCTGGTTACACCGGTCCGGGGTCGCGGCCGGTCGACCGGCTCACGTGCTCCCACTTGTCGATTTCCGCATTCCGTGCCTGGTCTGCCAGGCGCACCATATCCACCGCGTCACCGCCCAGCAGAAGACACAGCGGCGGCTCGTCCATGGCTACCACGTCGAGCAGGACGCGCGCCGCCTTCGCCGGATCTCCCGGCATGTTGCCGTGCGCGCCACGCAGCAGTTCGAGCATTGCCCCGACGGACGGAACGTAATCCTGCCCCGGCTCGGTCACCACCAGGGAAGGGCCGGTCCAGTCCGTCTGGAAGCCGCCGAGCTCGACGATCGTCGCCCTGACCCCGAACGGCGCGCACTCCGCGGCGAGCGACTCGGTGAAGCCGCGCAGCGCGAACTTGGCCATCACGTACGGCGCGAGCCCGCCGCCGAGCGCCGTGTGGCCCGCGGTGGAGCCGATCTGCAGGAAGTGGCCGGACCGCTGCTTGCGCAGCACCGGCAGCGCGGCCTTGGTGACGTTGACGACGCCCATGAGGTTGATCTCCAGCTGGTCGCGGAAGTCGGCCTCCGAGCACTCCTCGATCGACGTGACGCGGCCGGCGCCTGCGTTGTTCACGACCACGTCGAGCCTGCCGAACTCGCGCACCGCCGTCGCGACGGCAGCCTTCGCGAGTTCGGAGTCGCGCACGTCGAGTGCAACAGATCTGACCCGGTCGCCGTGTTCAGAGACGAGGTCGTCGAGATCGCGCGGGTCGCGGGCGGTCGCGACGAGCCGGTGACCGGCGGCGAGCACCGCCTCCGCGATCTTGCGGCCGAGGCCGCGGGAACTGCCGGTGACGAGCCACACCTGCGCCATGTCCGTGCTCCATCCGTCGGAACCAGTCGTCCGGAGATCTGGAGTTCACCGCCTGGCACTTGATACGCAACGACTAGTGTTCCCACCGTTCGGGTGATCTTCAGAAGGGATGTAAGTGTCCACTGGGCCAACACATGCGATGAGCGGACTGCTCGCCTGGAGCGCCGTCACCGCCGCCGCGTCGAGTCACCCGATCGGCCAGCTCTCACCGCAGAGCTGGGCCGTCGGCGCGGTTCTCGCCACCGGAGCGGCTCTGCTGCCGGACCTCGACCACCCCGGTTCGACCATCTCGCGCACGTTCGGGGCGCTGAGCAGCGGGCTCTCGGCCGGCATCAACGCGTTGAGCAGCTTCGTCTACCGCACGACGAGGACGAAGAAGGACTCCAAGCGGGACGGCGGGCACCGCGGTCTCACGCACACGCTCGTCTTCGCGTTGCTCTCGGCCGTCTTCACCACCGCCGTCGTGCAGAACAGCCAGAAGTGGGCCCTGCCGGTGCTGATGTTCGTGTTCGCCGGACTCGCGGTGCGCGGCATCATGCACAAGTGGTGCCCCAGGCAGGACGCGCTGCTGATCACCGCGGTGTCCGGGGGCATCACCTGGGCGATGATCGCCTGGACCTCGCAGACGAGCGCCTCCGCCGCGGCGTGCGGGATCGCGGTCGGCGTCGGGTGCTTCGCGCACTACATCGGTGACGCGATCACCGAGCAGGGCTGCCCGATCCTGTGGCCGATCCCGATCATGGGCAAGACGTGGTATCCCGTCGCGCCGCCGAAGATCATGCGGATGAAGACCGGCGGCGTGGTGGAGATGGCGATCGTCGCGCCGATCGTGACGATCCTGTCGGTGTGGCTCGGCCTCGCCGCGCTGCAGGGAACCGGCGCGCTGCCGTTCCTCGACTGGGTGGACCTCCTCCCGATCTAGTTGTTCTCCCCCGATCCATTCAGCGGCTACCTCCAGCTCACCCGAACGGCCTAGCCTCCACGGACCCCGACCAGTCGTGTGGAGGATCAGCCGTGTCCGAAGTGGCCCGCAGGCACTTCTTGCAGGGAGCAGGCGCACTGGGCGTCGCGGGGGTGCTGGGCACCGGACGGGCCTCGGCTTCGTCCGGCTACCACTGGCTTTCCGGCGACCACCACACGCACACGCAGTACTCGTACGACGGCATGTACACGATCGAGCAGCAGATCCGCGGCGCGTTGCGGCACGGCACCGACTGGCTCGTGGTCACCGACCACGGCCACGCCTCGCACGAGGCGCACTCCGTCGAGGCGACGGCGGCCGACCTCCGCCGCGCCGCGCGGAAGTTCCCGCAACTGCTGCTGTGGCAGGGGATGGAGTGGAACGTCCCCGGCGCCGAGCACGCGACGGTGTTCTTCGAGGACTGCCGCGACGAGGCCGGCGTGCTGCGCGACTTCGAGCGGCGGTTCGACTGGCGGCTCAACGGCCAGGAGGCCTCGACGCCCGCGAACGAGCAGAAGGCGCTGGACGCGATCCGGTTCCTCCAGACCAAGATCCGCAACGGCACGATGAAGTCGGCGCTGGTCTTCGTGAACCACCCCATGCGCAACGGCCGCGTGGCGCCCCACGAACTGCGGGCCATGCGCGACCTCGCGCCGGACATCGTCGTCGGCATGGAGGGCGCACCCGGCGCACAGGGCGACGGCGACCCGTTGCGCGGCCCCGGAGGCCACCGCGGCGGCTACTCGAACAGCCCCGGCTCGAACTCCTACGCGCCCTACCCGCCTGAGGCGTACAGGACCTACGGCGGCTTCGACTGGATGACGGCGAAGCTCGGCGGCGTGTGGGACTCGCTGCTGGCCGAGGGTCTCGGCTGGTGGATCACGTCCAACTCGGACTCGCACTTCAACTCGCGCGACACGATCGTCCGCGTGCCGGAACCGGGGAACCAGTTCGACCTCACCGGCAGGCACCTCGACCCGGTCGACTCCGGCCCGCCCCAGGTGCTGCCGCCGTACGTCGACTTCTTCCCGTGCGAGTTCTCCCGGACCGTCGTCGGTGCGACCCGGCGGACGCGCGGCGCCGTGATGGAGGGCCTGCGCGCGGGTCGTGCGTGGGTCTCGCACGGTGGCCTGGTCGACGACCTGCGGTTCACCGTCCACGGCACCGGTGGCGCCGAGACGATGGGCGGCCGGTTGCGCGTCCGGCGCGGTTCGGACGTGACGGTCCTGGTCAAGGTCCGTTCGGCGACTCGCCCCAACAGCGCGGGGTTCGTCCCAAGGTTGCGCCGTTTGGATCTCATCAAGGGCGCGGTAACAGGACGATCATCATCTGAAACGTTGTCCACGCCACAGGTGAAGGTCGAGCGATCCTACGAGCCGCGCTGGCACCATGCGGTCTTCACGCACACGTTCCGCAACGTCCGGGAGCCCTTCTTCCTCCGGTTGCGCGGAACCGACGGCAACCGCGGCGCGTTCGAACCGCAGGCGGACACGCCCGGAGCCGCGAACCCGTGGGAGGACCTGTGGTGCTACACCAACCCGATCTTCGTGGAGGTCAGGTGACCAGCACCTTCGTCGGCATCGACGCCGGCCACGAGAACCGCTGGGAAGCGGAGAAGATCGCGCTGGAGCTGCACGAGACCGTGCTGACCTCGGCCAGGACGGTCGTGGTGCACGAGGTCGACGGCCACCACGCGATGTCCTTCCTCGTCCCGGTCCCCCCGTCCGACGCGGTGGTGACCTCGCTGGTCGGGCAGGGGTTCGGCGTGGCGGTGCGCGGTGCGTCGTCGGGGCGCCTGGTGGGTCCGGAGACGCTGCGGGCAGGCGCCTCCACCGCCGCCGAGTCGCATCAATACCGCCGCGAGGGGCGCGCTCTGCGCTACCAGGGCCAACGCTCGTTGCGCGGCCGTCACGGCGTCTCGGACATCTTGGCGTTCACGGCGATCGAGGTGGTCTTGCCCCGTGGCGTGCACACGGTCGACACGCGCGGGAACCTGACGCCCTTCTTCCAGGACGGCAAGCTGGTGCTGGTCGTCGACTAGGTTCGTCGATGTGCGTGACATCGCCGTCTTCAGTGGTTCTGCCCATCCCTCACTCGCCGCCGAGATCTGTGGTCATCTCGGCATCGACCTGTCGCCCAGCCGCCTGACGCGGTTCGCCAACGACTGCCTCGAGGTCCAGCTGCAGGCGAACTGCCGCGAGCGCGACGTGTTCCTGATCCAGCCGCTGGTGCCGCCGGTGCAGGAACACCTCGTGGAGCTCATGCTGATGCTCGACGCCGCCCGTGGCGCCTCGGCTGCCCGCACCACGGTCGTGCTGCCGCACTACGCCTACGCGCGGTCGGACAAGAAGGACGCCCCACGGATCTCCATCGGCGGCCGGCTGGTCGCCGACCTGATGGTGGCCGCCGGTGCGTCGCGCGTGCTGGCGATGACGTTGCACTCACCGCAGGTCCACGGGTTCTTCTCGGTGCCCGTCGACCACCTGCACGCGTTGCGCGAACTGGCCGCGCACTTCTCCCAGCACGACCTGTCGAACACCGTGGTCGTGTCGCCGGACCTGGGCAACGCCAAGGAGGCCGCGCACTTCGCGCGGATCCTCGGGCTGCCGGTCGCGGCCGGCGCCAAGCAGCGGTTCGCCGACGACAAGGTGCAGATCTCGACCGTGATCGGCGACGTGGCCGGACGGGACGTGATCGTCCTCGACGACGAGATCGCCAAGGGGTCGACGGTGATCGAACTGCTGGACAAGCTGCGGGAACGCGGTGCGGGGTCGATCAGGGTCGCCTGCACGCACGGGCTGTTCTCCGCGGGTGCGCTTGACCGGTTGCAGGCCTTCGACGACGTGCTGGAGATCGTCGCGACGAACACCGTGCCGATCCCGGCGGAGAAGGCCGTGCCGAAGCTGAAGGTGCTGTCGATCGCCCCCGCGATGGCGGAGGCGATGCGGCGGATCAACGTCGGCGAGTCCGTGTCGACCCTGTTCGAGGCCCCCTGACCTACCTGAGGTGCGCGAGCGCCTGGATCAGGCGCTCCGCCACGTCGTCGGGACCGGGCATCTTGCGCACGACCGCCCGCTGGTGAGCGAGCCCGTGCAGCCCGAGCCACAACGCGACGGAGTCCCCGTAGAGGTCCTCGCTGCACTGCGCGATCCCCGCTTCCACGCACGCGCCGAGCACATCGGCGAGCAACGTGAACGCCTCGACGCCCAGTGACTCCAGGTCCGCGTCGGTGATCGACGTGTCGTCCACCGACGGCGTCCACAGGCCACCGAACATGATCCGGTAGCGCTGCGGGTGCAGCCTGGCGAAGTCCAGGTAGGCGTTGCACACCGCGAAGAGCCGCTCGCGCGGATCGGGGCCCGCGCTCTCGTCCGCCTCGCGCAGGGCGACCGCCAGGCCGTCCATCTCCCGCTGCACCACGGCCAGCATGATCGACGGCTGGTCCGCGAAGTGCGCGTAGATCGACGGTGCCGCGATGCCCGCCTTGCGCGCGACCGAGCGCAGCGTGACCGCTCGTTCGTCACCGCCTTCGTCCAGGAGCGCGACAGCCGCGGCGATGATCTCTTCTCGCAGTTTCCCGCCTTCACCACGGCGGTTGCGCCTGCGCGGTTCCGTGTTCGTCACGGTCGTAACCATACACCTGAAAGTTTATGCCTGTTAGGCCTTGCACTCGTAGACTTACGAGCGTTAGCTTATGTCCGTAAGCACAACCGAGACGCAAGGAGCCGGACGATGAACACCACCGCCACCACCACCCGCGCCACCGAGGTCGTCCTGCCGGGCGTGGTCGAGCCGGAGGGCCTGCACATCCGGGTCAGGGACCTGCCCGCACCGGGTGAGGGACAGGTCGTCCTGCGCATGGAGGCCACCGGCGTCTCCTTCGCCGAGCAGCAGATGCGCCTGGGCAAGTACTACGACCAGCCCGCGTTCCCGTTCGTGCCCGGCTACGACGTGGTCGGCACGGTCGTCGCCGTCGGACCCGGCGTGGACAGCGCCCTGAAGCTGCACCGCTTCGCCGCCGTCACCAAGGTCGGCGCGTGGGCCAGCCACCTGATCGTCGAGGCCGCCGACCTGGTGCCCGTGCCGGACGGCATCGAGGCCGCCGCCGCGGAAACGGTCGCGGTCAACGGCGTCACGGCGTGGCAGATGATGTACCGCACCGCCGAGGTCAAGCGCGGCGACACGATCGTGGTGCTCGGCGCGAACGGCGGCGTCGGCTCGACGCTGGTGCAGCTGGCCCGCCACGCCGGCATCAAGGTGATCGGCACCGCCTCCGCCCGCCACCACGACGCGGTGCGCGAGCTCGGCGCCATCCCGGTCGACTACCGCGACCCCGACATGTACGCCAAGATCCGCGAGATCGCGCCCGACGGTGTCGACGCCGTGTTCGACCACGTCGGCGGCGCGGGCCTGCAGGAGTCCTGGAAGCTGCTGCGCCGCGGCGGAACGCTGGTCAACTACGGCTCTGCCGCGACGAAGGACGAGCCCGGCAGCGGGACCCTGCCGGTGCTGAAGCTGTTCGCGCGCCTGATGGTGTGGAACGCCCTGCCCAACGGCAGGAGCGCGGGCTTCTACAACTTCTGGGCCGGCAAGCGCTTCCGCACCACCACGTTCCGCGCCCGGCTGCGCGAGGACCTCACCCAGGTGCTCCGCCTGGTCGGCGCCGGTGTGCTGAAGCCGCAGATCGCCGCGCGCATCCCGCTGTCCGACGCCGCCGCCGCGCTCGCGCTGGCCGAGTCGCGCACCGTTCTTGGCAAGGTCGTCATCGTCCCGGAGCCGTGAGCGGGCCGGGCTGCCGCCAGGCCGTCGTGGTGGCGGCGACCGCCCTGGTCGACAGGGCCCTCGCCGTGACGCTGCGGGCCGTCTCCCGCGAGTCGGGCGTGCCCACCTCGTCGATCTACCCTCTCTTCCCCGATCCCCAGACCATCCTGCTGGCCGTGTGCCACGAGGCGTTCGACGAGCTCGAAGCCGTCGTCCTCGCCGCGGCCGACCCCTACACCGCGGGCCTCGCCTACCTGGACTTCGCCGTCGCGCACCCGCGCCGCTACCGCGTGCTGTTCAGTGCGGCCGACTTCTCGGAACCGGCGCTGAACCTCTTCACTCGCGTTCTCACCGACCCGGTCCGCACCGATCCCGCGGCGGACGCCCTGGCGCTGTGGCTGGGCCTGCACGGCCTCGCCGACCAGCGCGCGTCGATCCGCCGCCCCACCCAGCTCTCCGCACTCGCACCACGCCTGATCACGTCACTCATCTGACTTCACGGAGGTCCCGCCATGAACGCCACCGCCATCCGCACCGCGGTCGCCGTCCCCGCCCACGAGGTCGACAACCGCGTCGCCTACCTCGGGTTCGCGTTCGCCTACGTCTTCGGCCACGGCGCCGCCCTGCTCTCCAGGACCGGCGCGGTCATGATGCCCGGCTGGCTGCCGGTCGCACTGCTCGCGACCGGCCTCGCCGCCGGCACGGTCTTCGCCACGACCGCCTCGCTGCGAGCCCAGCGCGGCGCACCGGAAGCACGGCGGCGCGCCGAGAAACTCGTCGGCACGGCCTGGATCACCGGATTCGCCGCGCTCGCGCTCGCCATCACCGCCCTGAGCACGGCGTTCGGGGAACCGGACCTGCAGACCGTGCTCTGGCCTGCGGGCTCCGGCATCGTGGTCGGACTCATCTACATCGCCGAGGGCGCCGTCCGCCGCAACGCCCTGCACCACAACCTCGGCACCTGGCTCGCGCTGATCGCGTCGGCGGCGCTGTTCGTGCCCGCGCCCGGCTTCTTCGGG
>JASLAV010000945.1 GCA_030146905.1 Lentzea sp.
GACCTCCTGACCGTCACGGAGCCACTGGTGGCGCCCGACGTGGTCGTGGTGGCCGTGCACGGCGCCGTCGACGGAACGACCTGCCCGTGGCTGCACGACCGCCTCGTCGCGCACGTGCGGTCCACCCACCACCTGGTCGTCGACCTCGGCGAGGTGAGCTTCCTCGGTGCGGCCGGTCTCACCGTCCTGGTCGTGGTGAGGGAAGAGGCGCTGGCGGAGCGCTGCCGGCTGTGCCTGGTCGCGGGCACCAGGCTGGTGCGGCTGCCCATGATGATCACCGGGCTGGTCGACGTGTTCGACCTCCACACCGATCTCGCCGACGCGCTGGTGTGCCAGGAGCTACCGGCGGGCCTGCGGCTGGCCGGTCCCCGTCCGCCCGGCGACCTCCGGTGACCTGGCGTTGACCTGGTCGGCGACCTCGGACAGCAGCTGGTGGGTCTCGCGCGCGTGGTGGCGCATGAGCGAGAGAGCGTCCGCGACGCCGATCTGAAGGCGTTCGGTCAGCACGCCCTTCGCGCGTTCGATCGCGACCCGGCTCGTGAGGGCGGCCTGCAGCTGTTCGGCGTCCTGCGGGGTCGACCGCACCTGGAGGAGGCCGATCGTCGCGACGTTCGCGAACGACTGCGCCAGTGCCGCCGCCTCCACCGGGAGTGCCCCCTGCGACTTGCGCAACAGGGTCAGCGCGCCGATGACCTCGTCCCGCAGGCGCATCGGCACCGCGTCGACCGCGGCGAACCCGAGCCGCACCGCCGCCGTACCGAACCTCGGCCATCGCCGAGGCTCCGCACGCAGGTCGTGGCACCGCACGCTCCGCCCCGAGCGGAAGCACTCCTCGGAAGGACCGTCTCCACCGTGGAACAGCGAGGGTTCGAGAGGACGCGCCGGTTCGCCGGAGACCGCCACCAGGGTGAGCGCACCCCGGTCGTCGGCCAGCTGGACCCCCGCCGCGTCCACGGCCAGCAGCTCGACACAACGGTCGGCCAGCACGTGCAGGAACTCGATGCTGTCGAACCGCTCCACGAGCGTGTCGGCCAGCTCGACGAAAGTTCGCGCCACCCGGCTGTCCCGCACCGGCGTCACCTCTCACTGTTGGTGAACAGCACTCCGCGTTCGACCACATCGCTCGCCACCCGGAAGAGGTGGTGGCCCGTGAGACCCGACCGCACCCGCAAGCGGACGAACGCCTCCCCGTTGCCGACGTTCAGCTGCGTCGCGACCACACCGATGGCATCGCGCAGCACGCCGCTGTGCGGCTCGCCGTCCTGCTCCTCTGCCGGGTTCCCGTCCGCGCCCTGCGCCGACTGGTCCAGCAGCAGGGCCATCGCCGCGTCGGCCAGCTGCACCACGTCGGTGATCTCGTCGGGAAGCAGCGCGCCGCAGGTGTCGCGGTGGAGCTCCAGGACACCGAGCGACTGGGAACCCAGCGTCAACGGGAACGTGAACACCGCAGCGACTCCTGCCGCGACCGCCGCGGGAGAGAAGAGGGGCCAGCGTTCCGTGTTCACGGGATCCGCGAGGTCCGGCACCAGCACCGGCCAGTTCTGCCGCGCCGCCGTGGAAGCCGGTCCCTCCCCGAGCAAGGTCTGCAGTTCCGCGATCTCCTCACCGCAGAACCCGGTGGTCTCGAACGGGTGCACGGCGCCTCTGTCCGCGCGCAGGTACAGCGCCGTGCCGACCGCGTTCGTCCTGACGCCGCAGGCGATGCAGATGTGGCGAACGGCGGCCTGCTGGTTCTCGTGCTCGTCCGCGTCCGCCAACGCGTCGAGCGAGCAGCGTCCCTGATCGGCGTTCATACCGCTAACCGATCCTGGCCTGCGTCAGAACCGGCCGCAGGTGCTGGGCGATCACCGACGCGTCCGCCGGAAGTGCGTTCACGGATTTACCCCACACGGTGCTCAACTGACGTCTCCTCATGAGATCAACGCAACCGCGGGGTCCAGGCGGATTTCCGTCAGAGTAACCCGTGAGAGGTCGGTGTCAAACCTTCCTGCTCGCGCGCTCGTAAGAGCGCGGAGGAATGCAGCGAGAAACTCCTGGTTGGAATATTCAAGCTCATGTCGCATTCGGGGAAATCCGAACCGGCCTTCGACGGATCAGGGACCGCCGCGCACGGCACGTCCGGTGACCAGCGACGAGTAGCGCGGGACCACTGCCTAGACAGGTGGTTCCGCCGCTCTCGTCGTTTTCAGCGACGTCATGTCGATCGCGCCGGCGATGACGCCTTCCGCCGCGTTGCTGAGGTGCATGTTGTGGCTCCTGGAGTAACGGCGCAGGGTCTCGAACGCCAGGCTCATGTCGATTTGGAGCCTTTCGGCGAGCACGCCCTTGGCCTGTTCGATCAGCACCCTGCTCTGCAGGGCCTTCTGCAGCTGTCCCGCCAGCAGCTCGCGGTGACTGATCACCTGGGCCTGGAGCAGGCCGATGGTGGCGACGTCCGCCATGGCCTGCGCGACCTTGAGCTTCGGCTCGGCCAGCGCTCCCGCGGCGACGGTGAACAGGTTCAGCGCTCCGACCGTCTGTTCGCGCAACCGCATCGGCAGCGCGTGCAGAGCGCCGAAACCCGCGTCCTTCGCCACCGCGGAGAACTCGGGCCACCGTTGCGGCGGCTCGGTGAAGCCGGCGACGGTCACCGGCGCGCTGGTGCGGTAGCACTCCATGCACGGGCCCTGCCGGTGCTGGAGCTCGAACAGTTCCAGCAACCTCGCGCGGTCACTGGAGGCGCCGACCACCTGCAGCTCACCGTGGTGGTCGAGGAGGAGGATGCCGGCGGCGTCGACCTCCAGGGTGGTGACGCAGCGGTTGCTGAGCAGGTGCATGAACTCGACCGGGTCGAAGTCGGCCACCAGGGTGTCGGCCAGTTCGACGAAGGTCTCC
Organism: Lentzea sp.; assembly: GCA_030146905.1. The sequence continues at coordinate 2,875 of JASLAV010000945.1, forward strand.
GCCAGATTCTCCGCGGACATGCGAGTCACCTCTGTTCTTCGATCGCCGGAAGAGGGGTCATGTGAGATCGGACCGGTCCTCCGGTGTCAGTCGCAGGCGCCGGGCGACGATGTCCCGGGAGACCTCGACGACCGGCTGGTCATGAGCGAACGCGTGTGCGCGCAGGCGCACCAGTGCCTCGTCCATGCCCACCCCGAGCTGGACGGACAGCATTCCGGTGGCCTGGTGCACCACGGCACGGCTCAGCGGCATCCCGCCGGCCGCGGGGATGTCGGAGCTCAGGTGCGAGCGGGCGAGCTCGTCCAGCAACAACGTCATGATGACGTCGGCGACGACGTGCGCGTCGTCGATCTGGTCCTGGCTCAACCGCCCGGGGCTCGCGCGGTGCAGCACGAGCGCGCCGATCCGGACCGCGCCGCTGCGCAACGGGAACGCGAACAACGCCCGCGCGCCTGCGGTGGTCGCGGCGGGTGCGAACAGCGGCCACCGCTGGTGGTTCTCCCAGGAGTCCAGGTCCGCGACCAGGACCGGCGCACCGGACCGGACGGCGTCCTCGCACGGTCCTTCCCCCAAGACGAACCGGAGGTTGTCCAGTCGGCTGCCGATCTCGTCGGTGGAGTACCGGGACTCACCCCGGCCCGTGCCGTTCATCAGGGTCAGCTGGGCACCGCTCACGCCGACGAGCGTGATGCACGCTTCGCAGGCGGCCTCGCTGGAAGCCGTGGTGCCGCGGGCAGCCGCGTCACCGGCGAGGTGCGCCAGCACCTTGGCCAGTCGCTCACCGCTCACCGACTCCGCCTTTCGTCGCGAAAAGCATCCCACGCGCACCAGGTCACGGCGGGACGGGTCATGGCCGTGCGATCTCCGCGCGCAGCGCTTCGAGCGCCTGGTGCTGCACCAGGCGCACCGTCGCGGACGTGGAGCCGAGCACCAGCGCCGTCTGCTCGGCGGACAGACTGTGCACGACG
>JASLAV010000949.1 GCA_030146905.1 Lentzea sp.
CCCCGTCTCGGTGTCGAGTGCGCCCGTCGGTTCGTCCGCGAGGATCACGCGCGGCTGGCGGACCAGCGCGCGGGCGATCGCGACGCGCTGCTGCTCACCGCCGGAGAGCCTGGTGGGCTTGGACTTCGCGAGGTGCGCGATGCCGACCTGCTCCAGCGCCTCCATCACCTGCTGCCTGCGCTTGCGGCGTGCGGACCAGCCCTGGCCGTTGACCAGCGCCATGGCGACGTTCTGCGCCGCGGTGAGGTGCTTGAGCAGGAAGAAGCGCTGGAACACGAACCCGAACTCCGCGCTGCGCAACGCGGCAGCCCTGCGCTCGGGGACCTTGGTGATGTCGTTGCCGTGCAGGAAGTACTGGCCTTCGTCGGCGCGGTCGAAGAGCCCGATCAGCGACAGCAGCGTCGACTTGCCGGAACCGGATCGGCCGAGGATCGCCACGCTCTGTCCGGAGTGGACGGTGAGGTCCACGCCGGACAGGATCGTGCGCGGTTCCTCTTGCCCCTTCAGGACTTTCGTGATGCCGTTGAGCTGCAGCAGCGGTGGTGCAACGGTGACCTGCGGCTGTGTGGTCGCGGTCATCAGGATCCCGCCGGCTTGGGCTGGTCGCCGCCGCCCTGCTTCGGTTCCGGCAGGTTCGGGCCGGGCACCGCGAGTTCCTCGTCGCCGGTGAGACCCGACTTGACCTCGACGACCTTGCCGTCGGTGAGGCCGAGCACCACGTCGGTGGTGCGGCGCGAGCCGTCCGGCTGCATCACGTCGACCTTGCCCTTGCCCTGCTGGCCGGCCACGGCCTCGACAGGGACCACCAGTGCCTGCGCGGCCTTGCCGGTGGTGACCTCGATCGACGCGACGGCGCCGTTGATCATCTGCACGTCACCGGGTGGGGTGCACACGATGCGCAGACCCGTCGGCGAGCTCGGCTGCTGCGGCCGGTCGTCGTTCTTCGGCGTCTGCGGTGCCGGAGGCGCGCCCGTGCCGGGGGTCTTGGCGTCCGGCGTCTGCGTCGGCTTCTCCGGGACGGTGCCCTGCGGCAGCGCGGCGATGGTGCCGAGCACGGTGCACGGGAAGGGCCCCGGCCCGTTCTTGATCTGCGCCGTCACGTCGGTGAGCGCACCGCTGATCTGGTACGCCTGCGTGCCGTCGATGTCGCCGACCAGCGCGTACCCCACGTGCTTGGCGGAGGCGATCGGCATGCCCGCCGTCACGGTGGCCTTGTCGTCGACCAGCCTGCCGCCGAACGTCGAGCCCGCGGGGGCCTCCACGTAGTTCGGCGCGCCGTCCTTCCACACGGTCGCGACCCTGATGGGCCTGGTCGGCGTGCCGTTCGGGGTCTGGACATCGAAGTACCGCACCTGTCCCGCCACCGGGGCGACGAGCCCGAAGGTGGGGTTCATCTCGACCTTGCCGGCGATGCTGAGCTTGGTGGTCAGGTCCTGCCTGGTCGGCTTGACCTTGGTCATCGTCGTGCCGCGTGGTGCCAGCTCCGGATTGGCCTGGTCCGGACCTGACGGACTGCACGCGGCCACGCCCACCGTGACCAGCGCGCACAGCGGCGCGAGAAGGATTTTGCGCACGAATGTCCCCCATGTCGTTTCGACCAACCTATCGATAAGGACACCTGAAACAAGGGGGAGGTTGCATCGGACTTTCGGCCGATCTCGCATCGACCTCGCGGGCACGGGTATCCGGTCGCCGACCGGAAGGAGAACACCTGTGAATGCGCTTGCCGTGGTAACCGGCGCGTCCAGCGGAATCGGTTACGAACTCGCGAAAGTTTTCGGGGACAACGGCTTCGACGTCGTCGTCGTGGCCGAGGACGAGAGGATCGAGGAGACGGCGTCCCAGATCGCGTTGCGCTGCGGGGGAGTGCGGGTCGACCCGGTGCGGGCCGACCTGACCTCCTACGAGGGTGTCGAGGCGCTCGTCAGCGCCCTGCGGGCGAAGGGCAGGCCGGTCGACGTGCTCGCGGTGAACGCGGGTGTCGGCGTCGGCGGCGACTTCGTGCGCGACACCTCGCTCGACGACAACCTCGAGATCGTCGACCTGAACGTCCGTTCGGCCGTGCACCTGACCCACCGCCTGCTCGGCGACATGGTGGACCGCAAGGAGGGCAGGGTTCTCTTCACCTCCTCCATCGCCGCCACCGGGCCCGGCCCGTTCCACTCGGTCTACGCGGCCTCCAAGGCGTTCCTGGCGTCGTTCGCGCAGGGTCTGCGCGAGGAGCTGCGCGACACGGGCGTGACCGTGACGACGCTGATGCCGGGGCCGACCGACACCGAGTTCTTCGACCGCGCCGGCATGCAGGACACCAAGGTCGCGACGGGCGACAAGGACGACCCGGCAGAGGTCGCGAAGCAGGGCTTCGAGGCGCTGATGAAGGGCGACGACCACGTGGTCGCCGGCTCGCTCAGGAACAAGGTCCAGGCGATCGCGGGCAGGGTCGCGCCGGACCCCGTGAAGGCGAAGATGATGAGGACCATGACGGAGCCGGGTTCGGCCGAGTCCTGACGGGTACTCGCGCCCCATGAACCGACCGAACCCCTTCCGGGTCCAGGGGCACCTCTCCGGGGTTGACCACCCGGGAGACGCTGCTGGGCGAGGCACGCGACGGCGCGGGGCAGCACGTTCCCGCGACGCCGGAGGAGCCGCCGGAACACCAGGACAACGGCCCGACCGCGGTGAGCCCGGAGGACTTGAACGGGTGAAGCACATCTGGAAGGCCTACGGAGAAGGCAGGCCGCTGCCCGGCTACCTCATGGCCATGGGCAGTTACGCGGTCCTCATCGGCGCCGTCTCGGCGGTCGGGCGCCTCACCGGCACCCGGCTGCCCGAGCGGTTCTCCCTCGGTGACACCGCCCTGGTGTCCATCGCGACGCACAAGGCGAGCCGGCTCCTCACCAAGGAGGCGGTGACCAGTCCGCTGAGGGCGCCGTTCACCCAATACGAGGAACCGACGGGGCACGCCGAGATCAAGGAGTCACCGCGCAAGGACCACCCGGCCCAGCACGCGATCGGCGAGCTGCTCACGTGCCCGTTCTGCGCGGGCGTGTGGATCGCGAGCGGTCTCACCGCGGGCTTGGTGTTCGCACCGCGGGTCACCAGGATGGTGGCGACGGCGCTGACGGCCGTCGCCGCGTCGGACACGTTGAACCTGGTCTACGACAAGCTGAAGTCATGACGTCTGGCGGCCGCGCCTGCTGCCCTCGTACGCCTTCCGGCGCACGACGGCGAGCCAGCGCGGCGCCAGCTCCAGCTCCGGCGGCAGGTTGAGCACCGGGTCGAACGCCACCGGCGGCGCCGAGGCGCCCTGAGGGCTCAGCACCACTTCGGCGACCTGGCGCCAGCGGGCATCGGTGCCCGACATGTGAATGGTGAACCTCGACGGCGGCTCGCCGTGGCCGGGGACGGCCATGAACCACACGAGGTCGCCGCGGTACCGGTACGGCGCCAGCGTGCCGAGGTGGGCGTGGCGCCAACGCCGCACGAACCTCGGCGGCAGCCGCGTCCAGCGGCCGGTACCGGTGCTGGACAGCAGCAGATCCCAGTCACCCGACTCGGTCGGCACGCGCAGCGCGAGGCCGAGCACGTCCGGCATGTCAGGCCCGGTGCCAGCCCCTTTGGACAGTCGCGCGGTCACGGTGGCCTGCTCGGGGAAGGGTGCCTCGGCACCGCGCAGCTCCCCGGTCGTCTGCACCCCTTTCGGGTGGAAAGCGCGCGCGTGCCGCGCCCTGGCCAGCAAGCGGAAGACTGTGGTCAGCACATCCCGGTGTACCCGCGAAAATCGCGGAAAAACGCTTGTTTCAAGGCATTTGCGCGGGGGACTCCACCGTGGTGAGGCTGCTCAGAGCACCAGGCGTGTACGCGCCACAAGACGACACCGACCTCCTGGTCGAGGCGATGCACGCGGCCGCGATCCCCGCGCGCGCCCGTGTGCTGGACATCGGCACCGGCACCGGAGCACTGGCCATAGCGGCGATCAAAGCCGGGGCCGCGGAAGTGACCGGTGTGGACGTATCCCGTCGTGCGGTGTGGACCGCACGCGTCAACGCCGCCCTGCGCGGAATGCCGCTGAAGGTCAGACTCGGCAACGCACTGGAGGTCGTGGCGGACGAGCGCTTCGACCTGGTGCTCGCCAACCCGCCGTACGTACCGGCCGCCAACCCGTGCGCCGCGACCGGCCCCGCCAGGGCGTGGGACGCGGGGTACGACGGGCGTCAGCTGCTCGACCCGTTGTGCGCCAGGATGATCGACCTCCTGGTGCCCGGCGGCGTGCTGCTGATGGTCCACTCGGCACTGTGCGGCGTGGACACGACGCTGCGGCAGCTGCGGGACAACGGCCTGAAGGCGTCGGTCGTGCAGCGCCGCTCGATCCCGTTCGGACCCGTCATGCGCGGCAGGACCGACTTCCTGGAACGGCACGGCCTGATCGAACCGGGACAACGGCACGAGGAACTGGTGGTGATTCGCGGTGACAGGCCAGAGCGCCCGCAGGGTGACGGTGGTGCCGAACGGGCCGGTGCTCGTTGAGGGACCCGTCGAGCTCGTCACCGAGGACGGCGAGGCGCACACCAGCGACCGGTTCGTGGTCGCGGTGTGCGCCTGCCGCCGCAGCAAGCGCTACCCGTTCTGCGACACCAGCCACCGCAAACGCGTGCGCAGTGACGACTCGCCGGACCGCCACGACGACAGCAGGTGATCCGCCAGCTGTTGTTCGAGCAGCTCCGTGGCCTGGATGCCGAACACGACGTCGGCACGCAGCTCCGGCTCCTGCTCCAGCAGTGAACCGATGACGTCACGCCGCATGATCTGCTCGTGCACGGCGTCGGCCTCGACGTGTTCGGTGAAGAACTCGACGCAGCGCGGGTCGGCGTCCAGCCGGCCCAGCGCCTGCGCCATGCGGTGCGCGCTGGGAGCCGTGGTGATCTCCGCGGCGGCGAAGTGGCCGACCAGCGCGCCCCGCAACGACCGGTGCAGGCCGAACAGCGACATCATGTTGACGATCGCGATCGCCGGTGCCGGCACGTCGTCCAGGTACGCCAGGTACTCCGACGACATCCCGGCGCCTTCGAGCAGGTCGGCGTAGAGGCGCGAGTGCATCCGGTCGGCCTTGCCGCCGCCGAACTCGTCGAACTCCACCGCGACCAGCGCCGCCTTGGCCTTGCCTCGCAACCGGGGGATCACCCACGCGTGCGGGTCGGCCTCCTTGTGGTGGTACACCGACCTGTGCGCGAAGTACTCGCGCATCTCGTCCCAGGTCCCGTCGTCGCGCAGGTGGTGTGACACGCCGGAACCGGGAACGTGCTCGACCAGCAACGCGTCCAGCTCGGACTCCAGGTCGTCCCCGCCCTCCACAAGGGACCGCAGCCCGCCCAGGAAGGCCTGCTCCACCTGACCGCGCAGCCTGAGCAGGTCGGGGTCCCACTCCCAGCCGGGGTCCACGCCGTCGAAACCGCCGTAGTGCAGCTCGTACAGCGTGTGCAGGGCGATCGTGAGGTCTTCGCCGAACGGGTCGGAGGCGGCAAAGGGGATCGGGTGGCCGGTGCGGTTCCGGCTCAGCGTGTCGACGACGGCCTCTGACAACGGGCCGCGGGGCGAGGGAAGCTTCACCACGGGGTCATACCCGCCGTTCGACGAGGTCATGCACCAGGGCGAGCTCGCCGCGTTCCTCCAGCGCCGGTGCCACGTGCTCCAGCAG
>JASLAV010000957.1 GCA_030146905.1 Lentzea sp.
CGACGTACCGCACGACATAAGGCTGGGACATCGCGACCTCCTCTCGCGTCCGTTCCATTCTACGAGGTCACTCACTGGATTCGTCCCCGATACAGCCGGTTGGCTCACCACCGCACCCGTCACCGGGCCGGGTCGACCAGCGCCACTTCCCCGCGCCGCCACCGCCTCAGCAGCTCTCCGATGTGCCGCTGATCGCCTTCTCCGTCGAAGTAGCGCAGAAGCCGGTCGTCGAACTCCTGCGGCGACAAAGCGGCTCTGATCACTACGACGAGTGCGAGCAGCACGATGTTGCCGGCCCTGTGCAGGTGTTCCGGCTCGAACCGGTCGAGCCTCGCCGCGAGCGCCGGCACCGCGGAGGCCGGGATCGGCAGGAGCTCCGGCAGGTTGCTCCACCACCACGCCTGCAGCTCCGAGATGAACGTGCCGTCGCCCTCCACTCTGGTGACCGGTCCCGGAACGTACGTGTCCTGACCGGGAAACCGCACGTAGAGGAGAGGCGCCGAACCGTAGGTGTCCGTGAACCCGCGCAACGAGGTGTGGCCGTGCCGCGCTTCGCCCAAGGCGACTTCGAAGGCGAGGGACGGCACCCGCACCACCATCCCGGCCCCGAGCCGCAGATCCGTGCCCGGCTCCGCCGCGGTCCGCGCCAGGACAGCCCTGGCGATGGTGGCGGTCCGAGTGCGCTTCACCCGGCGCACGGCCCTGAGGGCGAGGTACAACGCCCTGTCGCCCTCGCGCCCCAGCAGCTCGAAAGCGTGCTCCAGCAACGCTTCCGTGGTGGAGCGGCGCAGGTTGTTGTGCTCCAGGAAAGTCACGCAGAACGTGATGACCGAGACTCTGTCCCTCGCGTTCTCCAGCAACAGCCGGACGCACGAGTCGCCACCGTCCGCACGGTTCACGTCGTACATCTGCAACGCGATCTGGGGCACCACGGAGCTCCTGCCCGACGTGATCATCGGCAGCAGGCGGTCCACGATCTCCTCCGCCGTCTCACACGTGCGCAACACGTAGCAAGCCGTGTAGTACTCCATGAAAGTCCGATGCGTGAAGCCGAACCGTCGCTCCCCGTCCCACGAGGTGTCGACCTGGGTGAGCACCCACGCCCGCTCGGCGCAGTAGTCCAGGAACTCCCGCGCCTGCTGGTGGTACGACCGCGCGCCCTCTTCCTCGCGCTCACGGAGGTGAGCGACCACCAGGCGTTCCAACGTCTTCTCGCTCTCGTCGCCCTGGCCGCCGAGCGTGAAGAAGAAGTGCTGCGCCAGCTCTTGTACCAGGAACTTCGCGAGTTTGACCGACCGGATCACCGACGGCACCTGGCTGACGGCGTCCCACCGCACCAACATCAGCTCGGCGCACTCGCGGTAGACGTCGGCGGTGTTCTCCGGGATGTAGCCCTCGCTCTGGTAGAGCATGCACAGCAGGGAGAGCATCAACGGGTTCGACCTCAGGTCGGTCAGGTGCTCGCTGTCCCGCAGGAAGGCCTCGACCCGGCCCGACGCGCCCACCAGGGCGAACCACGTCCGGACGTAGTGCTCGACCTGGCTGAGGTCGAAGTCGTGCAACCAGTACACCGGGAACGTCGTCTCGTCGAGCTTCGCGACCGGATAGCTCTCCTGGCGGCACGTCACCACGATGCGCGCCAACGGAAAACGCGCCGCGAACGCCTCGATCGCCGCCACCGCCGAGCGGCGGGCCACGATGTCGCCGACCTCGTCCAGCCCGTCGAAGACCACCAGCGCCTCACCCGCGTCCAGCAGGTCCGCGACGTGCTGCCGCGGCACCACGCGCTGGGTCAGCGGCCGCAGCTCCCTGGCGATGATCGTGGCGAAGTCGTCGGTCAGCTTCTGGTGTTGCTTGAGCTGCACCAGCAACGGCACCGGCACGGCGCGGTGCAGCAGCCTCCGGATGAAGGTGCTCTTGCCAGCACCGGGATTGCCGACCACCACGAGCCGGCGGTCGGTCACCTCGTCCTCGCCGACCGGGTCGTCGTCCAGCCGGAGCTTGCGGGGCACGTAGATCCGCTCGACCTGGAAGCGGAAGTCCGCCTTCGAATGAGGCATGACCATGCGGTCGTAGGCACGCGCCATCGCCGCACGGATCTCCTCGCCCGTGGCCCTGGACGCCGCACGCCGCGCGGTGTCGACGCTGAGCGCGAGGCGTTCCGCGATCGGGCGCTCCGGCCCGGTCACCGTGATGCGGATCCGGTCCCTGGCGTCCACCGTGCGAAACGGCGCGTTCTGCTCGATCACACCCCACAGCTCGGACGCGAAGTCGGCGGACTCGGGCGTCTCACGCCGAACGGCCCGCTGGAACTCGCGCCGGAACGCCTCGGCCAGCTCCTCGCGCTCCGCTGCCTGGCGGAACGTGCCCGCCTCGGTGTGGTCGAGCTGGCACAGCAGTTCCAGCAGGGAGGCGCAGTCGGGTCCGCGCAGGTACTCCTCGACACGCCGCCGCACCCACCCGGACATCGGCACCGCCGAGCCGCGCACCCGCTCCACAGCGGTCTCGGCCAGGCCGGCGACGACGGTCGCGATCGCGGTCACGTCACCAGGATCGCATCCGGCAGGCGGTCGTCACTCCTGTTTGCGGGCACGCGACGGCTGCACCCGCATCGGCTCGCCCGGCATCTTCGGGTAGTCGGGCGGGTACGGCATCTCGCCACGGGGATCGGCCGCGTACCACTCCAGCAGCTTCTCGATCCCGAACGCCTCGGAGTCGAGCGCGGCGTGCGGATCCCCGCGCTCCTCCAGATACTTCGGCACCGTCAGCACGTCGAAGTCGTCAGGGTCCACAGTGGACAGTTCATCCCAGGTCACCGGAGTCGACACGGTCGCACGGGAGGTCCCCCGCACCGACCAGGCGGAGGCGATCGTGCGGTCACGCGCGGCCTGGTTGAAGTCGATGAACACCCGCTCACCCCGCTCTTCCTTCCACCAGGCCGAAGTCGCCAGGGAAGGAGCGCGCTTCTCCACCTCGCGGGCGAGAGCGATCACGGCGTGCCGGACGTCGATGAAGTCCCACTCCGGCCGGATCCGCACGGCGACGTGGATGCCGCGCCCGCCGGAGGTCTTCGGATAACCCACCAGCCCGGCATCTGCCAGCACCTCGCGCAGCACCGAGGCGACGCGCGCGGCGTCGGAGAAGTCGGTCCCGGGCTGCGGGTCCAGGTCGATGCGCAGCTCGTCCGGCAGGTCCACCAGGGGACGGCGCACCGGCCACGGGTGGAAG
>JASLAV010000977.1 GCA_030146905.1 Lentzea sp.
CTCGGGCCGTGGTTCTCCGGCGCGCAGAACACGCACGCCCTGCGCCGCGCGGGTCTGCTGGAGGGCGATCCGGCCGACGCGGCGGTGCTCGACCAGCTCGTCGGCGCGTCCGGGATCCCGCGGCTCGCGGATTTCTTCTGACGAACGGAGACGCGTCACAGTTCACCCGGACGGGTCCGTCAAGTAACAATGAGGGCGTGGCGGGGGACCAGGACGACGTCAGGCACGCCTACGGCGACAACATCGGTTGGCGCCTCAAGGGCTATGCGAAGCGGCACAGCGGGGCACCGGTCAGCGTGCGCGAGATCTCGCGCGACCAGTTCCTGCGGATCCGGCAGTTCTTCGACGCCGAGGACAACCCGTGGCTCGTCGACCTGCACCAGGTGGTGCCGGAGGCATGGCACAGCGTGGAGCAGGTGCTCGGGCCGCTCGACCCCGAGCAGGACTACTACGTCACCGGGCAGCCGCTGGACTGGGACAAGGACCCCGTCCAGGCGGCGCGGGACCTGCTCGACGAGCGGTACCCGCTCGCGCGGGCGGCGTTCCTCGGCGGCAGCGTCGCGGCCGGCACCTACACGGCGAACTCGGACCTCGACATGGTCGTGATCGTCAACGACCTGCCCAGGGCGTTCCGGGAGACGCTGGAGCACCGCGGCTGGCCGGTCGAGCTGTTCTGCCACACGATCGAGTCGTTCCAGGACTTCGTCGCCCGTGACGCGAAGGACCGGCGCCCTCCGTTGCTGCACATGTGCGCCGAGGGTTTCCTCATGCTCGACGCCGACGGCACAGGTCAGCGCATGCGGGCCGAGGCGCGCGCTCTGCTCGACGCCGGCCCTCCACTCCCGACCGTCACGGAGCTCGAAGACCGCCGGTACGGCACCACCGACCTGCTGGAAGACCTCATCGGCGCACGTGACGAGGACGAGCGGCTGTTCGTCGCGGCACGGCTGCTGACCTGTGTGGGAGAGCTGGCGCTGGTCGTGCAGAACCGGTGGCTAGGGCACGGGAAGTGGCTGCTGCGCCGTCTGCGCGACGCCAAGGAGGACGAGCTCGTCGACTCCTACCGGGCGATGGTGCGAGGTGAGGGCGCCGAGCGGTTCATCGCGGTCGTGGAGCACGTCCTCGCGTCGGCCGGTGGCCGCATGGAGGCCGGTTACCGCCGGGCTGCGCCACCCCGCTGATTGCTAGTGCCGTGACCGCCGGCCTCCACCGCGTCTTCCGGCGCTCAGCTGGGCGCCGCGATACACCCGTCTGAGCGTCGAAATACGGCGCGACGGCCGTCGGTCCCGGCACTACCCTTCCTGTTCGTGCTGCTCATCGTCCTGGAACTGATCGGGATCGCCGTGTTCGCCGCCTCCGGTGCGGTGGCCGCGGTCCGTGCTCGCCTGGACGTGTTCGGCGTGATCATCCTGGCGCTCACCACGGCGCTGGGCGGCGGCATCATCCGCGACGTCCTGCTGGGCGTGCACCCGCCGACGAGTCTGAAGACCTGGCCGTACCTGCTGGTCGCGGGCGGTATGGGCCTCATCGTCTTCTGGTACCACCCGCAGGTCGCGAAGCACCGCCGGTCCGTGCTGCTGCTGGACGCCGTGGGTCTCGGCCTGTTCGTCACGTCGGGCACGTCCACCGCGCTGGCCCTCGGCGCGCCCCCGTACGCGGCATGCCTGATCGGAATGACTACGGGCATCGGCGGTGGCGCGCTCCGCGACCTTCTCCTGCGGGAGATCCCGTTGGTCCTGAGAAAAGAGATCTACGCCGTGGCTGCGCTCTGCGGCGCGGTCGTCGTCGTGCTGGGTGAATGGGCGGGGTTGCCGAAAGGCCTGGTCGCGTTGACCGGTGCGTCGATCATCATCACGATCAGGCTGATCGCGCTCTGGCGGAAGTGGAACGCACCCGTCGCGAGGGGCCTGGAGGGCTAGCCAGAACTAACGCGGTACTCACATCCGCAGTTGAGGCCCTTCTCAGGCAGCTCTCAGATCCCTGGGCAAGACTTGCCCCCATGCGCATCCTCGTTGTCGACGACGATCGGGCGGTCAGGGAGTCACTCCGCCGTTCGCTCCAGTTCAACGGCTATCAGGTCGAGACCGCCGGAGACGGCATGCAGGCCCTGGAGTCGGTGACCGCCGCCAGGCCGGACGCGATGGTGCTCGACGTGATGATGCCGCGGCTGGACGGCCTCGAGGTGTGCCGCAGGCTGCGCAGCACGGGGGACGACCTGCCGATCCTCGTCCTCACCGCCAGGGACGCCGTGAGCGACAGGGTGTCCGGTCTGGACGCCGGTGCCGACGACTACCTGCCCAAGCCGTTCGCGCTGGAGGAGCTGCTGGCCAGGCTGCGCGCGCTGCTGCGCCGCGCCGCCCACGACGACGCCGCCGCGACCCAGTCCGCCGCCGTGCTCAAGTTCGCCGACCTGGAGCTGGACCCGTCCACCAGGGACGTCCGCCGCGGCGAGCGCCCGATCAGCCTCACCCGCACCGAGTTCGCGCTGCTCGAGCTCCTGCTGGCGCACCCGCGCCAGGTGCTCACCCGCAGCCGCATCCTGGAGGACGTGTGGGGATACGACTTCCCGACCTCGGGCAACGCCCTCGAGGTGTACGTGGGCTACCTGCGCCGCAAGACGGAGGCGGAGGGCGAGCCGAGGCTGATCCACACGGTACGTGGGGTGGGCTACGTCATGCGGGAGACGCCTCCGTGATCTTCGAACCCCAGGGACGGCTGCAGAAGGCGTCGCTGCGGGCTCGCGTCACCTGGCTCGCGGCGTTCTGCGTCGCCGGGGCCGTAGCGCTGGTGTCCTTCGGCGCGTACATGGTCGTGCGCAAGAGTACCTACGACGCCCTGGACGAGAGCCTGCGCACGCGGGCGGTGGCCGTGGCGACCGGCGAGAAGATCAACACGCCGGACTTCGTGGGCAAGTACCCCGCGGCGTTCCTCGCGGCCGGTGACGTGAAGATGGGCGTGCTGCTGGCCGACAGCGGACAGCTGCTCTACCCGCAGGGCTTCGACCGTCCGCCGACGGCCGAGGAGGCGTGGGACGTCGCCCAGGGCGAGCGCGACGAGTTCATCTGGACCGACCACAGGACCGAGTCGCGGGTCATCGCCGTCAAGTACCAGCCCGACCAGGCGATCATCATCGCCCAGTCGATGTCGCCACAGCGGACGACGCTGGCCAAGCTCAGCGTGGTCCTGCTGCTCATAGGGGGTGCCGGCGTGCTGCTCGCGGCCATCGCGGGCACGGCCGTCGCGCGCACGGGTCTGCGTCCGGTGCAACGGCTGACCGAAGCCACCGAACGCGTCGCGAACACGGGCGACCTGACGCCGATCCCGGTGTCGGGCGACGACGAGCTGGCACGGCTGACGCACAGCTTCAACGCGATGCTCGGCGCGGTCGCGGAGTCGCAGGAACGGCAACGCCGCCTGGTCGCCGACGCGGGCCACGAGCTGCGCACGCCGCTGACCTCGATGCGCACGAACCTGGAGCTGCTGCTCGCCTCGGAACGCCCGGACGCCCCCACGTTGTCCCAAGAGGACAAGAAGGAGATCCAGGCGGACGTGCGCGGACAGCTCGACGAGCTGACCACGCTGATCGGCGACCTGGTCGAACTGGCCCGCGAGGACGCCCCGCAGGTGATCCAGGAGCCCGTCGACCTCGTCGAGGTGGTGGAACGGTCGCTGGACCGCGCACGCCGGCGTGCCTCGAACGACGTCAGGTTCGACGTGCAGCTGCAACCGTGGACACTTCTGGGTGATTCCAGTGCCCTGGAGCGCGCGGTGCTGAACCTCCTCGACAACGCGGTGAAGTTCAGCCCTTCGGGTTCGTCGGTGCGGCTGAACCTCCGCCAGCTGGGCGACGGCAGCGCCGTGGTGGAGGTCGCGGACTCGGGTCCCGGCATCGCGGACGCCGATCTACCTCACGTTTTCGAGCGGTTCTACCGCTCCACCGAGGCGAGGACCCTGCCGGGCTCCGGTCTGGGACTCGCCATCGTGAAGCAGGTGGCACAACGGCACGGCGGCACGGCCACGGCGGGCAGAGCGCCCGAAGGTGGTGCCCTGTTCACGTTGCGCCTACCCGGACGACCGTAAGGTGGGGCGTGTGAGTCATCGCGTGAACGACGATTCTTCGTCGACCTGGGAGACGACACCTCCTGCGGGGGACGGCCCTGAGCGCACCACGCGCTTCTCCACGTCCTCCTCGTCCGCTTCGTCCTCCTCGTCCGCGTACGAGGCAGACCCGGCGCCGAGGTTCTCCAAGAAGAAGGCGAAGAAGAAGCAGCCGTTCTGGAAAGAGCTGCTGGTCATCTTCAGCGTGGCGCTGCTGCTGACCGTCGTCATCCAGACGTTCGTCGCGCGCGTGTTCGTCATCCCGTCGGCCTCGATGGAGACGACGCTGCACGGCTGCACGGGCTGCGTGAACGACAAGGTGCTGGTCGAGAAGATCACGTACCTGTTC
>JASLAV010000994.1 GCA_030146905.1 Lentzea sp.
GCGTGCTCCACGGTCGCCGCGGCCAGCTCGTACGTGAGGCCCTGCCGCCGGAACCCCTTGCGCACCACGAAGCACGTCACGGCCCACACGCCGTCGTCGTCCTTGTCCTCGGCGCGCCCTTTCCAGGGGATGGGCATGTCCAGCAGCTTCGCGTAGTCGCACCGCGGCTCGACCGCCACCCACCCGGCGGGCTGGTCGTCAACGTAGGCGACCAGGCCGGTGCCGCGGGCGGACTGCTCCTGGTGCGCGGCGTAGCGCTCGTCGAGCGTCGAGTCGCGCCAGAACCAGCCCTTGACCTTGTACCGCTGGCAGTGGCACTTGCCGGGTTCGGAGCCGTCGAAGATCGCCTCGACGTCCTCCCACGGCACCTCGTCCGACGCCACGATCCGGATCACGTCGCTCAGCCTAGAGCTCCCGGGCTGGTCCCACGACGTTTCCCATCGACGCGCGTGAACCCGGTCCCGCGGTGTTCCCAGGACGACTCCGTGCGGGCCCGGTCCTGCGACGCTTCCGGGTGACCCCGAGGTTCCCGGGTGATCCCGAGCTTCCGGGTGTCCCGAGCGAACCGGTCCCACCACATCTCCGGGTGACCGGAGCGGAACCGGTCCACATCCGGACCATCGGAGCGATCCGGTCCCACGACACCCTCGACGACCCGAGCGATCCGGCCCCCGCGCTTCCTTGCCTTGCGGAACGAACAGATCGCGATTTCGGTTCCCCGTCTGTCCACAGGTTACCGCGACCAGCGAAGACGCAGGTCAGCGCGCCGCAATCCTGTGGACAACTTGAGATCTTGAAGGCGTCGGCGCACCGGGAGCACCGGCAAACCGGGAACACCGCAGCCCGGGCCAGAGCAGCAGAGCTACAACTCCTGGGTCAAGTTCACCGGGTTCCCGTCCGGATCGAAGACGTGCGCCACCCGCTGCCCCCAAGGCATGTCGTTCGACGGCCCCTGCACACGCCCACCGGCAGCCCCGACCAACGGCAGAAGAGCGTCGACATCCTCCACCCCGACACTCAGGGTGATGCGCGAAGGCGCGGACAGATCAGCCGGCTCCGCCACCAGCCCGAGCTCGGCATCCCCGATCCGGAGCGTCTTGTAGAACACCCGCCCGCTCTCCGGGTACCGGGCCACCTCGACAGCACCGAGCACCCGAGAGTAGAACGCCTGCGCACGGCCAAGATCCGGCGTAACGATGATGGGCTGTATAGCCATGGAAGTTCCTCCTAGCAGTCCCCAGAGGTACGGGGCGAACCGGAAGAACTGATCGGTGTGTCGAACAAAGAGAGGAACGAGGACACGTTCAGGTAGGTCGTGGTCCCGGTGACCAGCCCGCCCCGCACGTCGAGGAACACCAGCCCGAACGGCTCGGCCATCCCCGGCCGCATCTGCCAGAAGGCCGGCGACCCGTTGGCAAGAACCGGCACCATCCAGGCACCGGCGCAGGCCGAGTTCGGATCGCTCAACGCCAGGGAAATGGAAGAACGCCCGCGCAGCCACCAGCTGAACGGCGGCATCGACATCGTCGCGTCCTCGTGCAGCAGGGCGACGAGGGTCTGCACGTCGTGCCGTTCGAACGCCTCGCAGTAGCGGCTGAGCAGCGCTTTCTGCTCCGGGTCGTCGGGCAGGAGCGGGTCGCCCGGGTCGGCGGTCCGCAGTGACGTGCGGGCTCGTTGCAGGGCGCTGTTGACCGAGGCGACCGAGACTGACAGCAACGTGGCGACCTCGGACGCCTGCCACGCCAGCACGTCGCGCAGGATCAGCACCGCTCGTTGGCGCGGAGGCAGGAGTTGCAGAGCTGCCACGAACGCCAGTCGCACGGTCTCGCGCAGGATCGCCTGGTCCTCCGGCAGCACCAGGGCGTCCGGGACGGGCTGCACGAAGACGCGTTCGTGCAGGGGAGCGCCGATGTCGCCGCCGGGAGGTCCCAGGTTCACGGCCAGGGCGCGGCGCTGGGCGCTGCGCAGCATGTCGATGCAGATGTTCGTGGCTATGCGGTAGAGCCAGGTGCGCAGGGAGGCGCGGGACTCGTCGTAGGTGTCGTACGCCTTCCACGCGCGCACGAGTGTTTCCTGCACGGCGTCCTCGGCTTCGAAGCCGGAGCCGAGCATGCGGTAGCAGTAGCCGGTCAGCTCCACCCTGAACGGCTCCAGCGCCTCGATCACGGGAAAACCCTACGCGGACCGATCAGTTTTCGTCGGCCGGCTCGTACACCTGGGCATGACGGACATTCGTGCTGCTATCCGAGATGAACGACGTGAGCAGGCAGAGATCCTCGAAGGGCTGACCGAGCAGCAGTGGGCAGCACCCAGTTTGTGCGAGGGGTGGACTGTCAAGCACGTGGTCGCGCACACCACCCTCCCGTACCGCTCCACGGGGACGAGAGTGCTGCTGGAGATGCTGAAGTCCGCCGGCCGGTTCAACCACGCGTCCGACCGCATGGCGCGCAAGGATGCCGAGGCACTGTCCACCGGCGACCTGGTGGACACCGTGAAAGCGAACGTCGGGCACCCGTGGACGCCGCCCGGTGGGGGCGCGGCGGGCGCGTTGTCGCACGACGTCATCCACGGGCTCGACATCACGGTCGCGCTCGGCCTGGACCGGCGGGTGCCGCACGAGTGGCTGAAGGTGGTGTTCGACGCCATGAAGCCCGGTAACGTCAAGTACTTCGGGGCCGACCTCGACGGGAAACGGCTGGAGGCCACGGACCTGGACTGGGCGTTCGGCGAGGGCAGGCCGGTGCGGGGGCTCGCCCAGGACCTGCTGCTCCTCGTCTGCGGGCGCGCCCTGCCTGCGGGGCGGCTCAGCTGACGGCGGAACGGACCTGGGCCGTCGCCTCGACCGTCGCCGTCAGGAACCGTGCGACGACCTGGCGTTCCTCCTGGCTCATGTCCTTCCAGGCGGCGGCGTAGCCGCGGGCCAGCGGCTCGAAGAACGTCGCCGCCAAGGCCCGTGCGTCCGCGAGCACGCGCAGCTCCACGCGGCGGCGGTCCTCCGGGTCGCGTTCGCGGACCACGTGGCCCGCCTTCTCCAGGCGGTCCAGCACGGACGTCGTGGCCGACGCGCTGAGGTTCAGGGCCTTCGCGAGCGAGCCCGGTGTCATCGGGGTCGTCATGATCAGGTTCAGCGCTGTCATGTCCGTGGGGTGCAGTGCGTGCGCCGCGCTGAAGATCTCCAGGAACCGGTTCGACTCCATCACCAACCCGCGCAGCAGCATGCTCAGGTCGTAGTCGGTTGCGTCGCTCACGCCCCCAGCTTACAGTTCGGTCATCGAAACGTTCGACGATCGAAGGAATGGCTGATGCGAGTCCTCGCCGGGGTCCTGCTCGTCGTCTGGCTGGCCCTGGGCGGCTTCACCGGGCCGTACGCGGGCAAGCTGTCGGAGGTCGCGGAGAACGACAGCAGCGCGTTCCTGCCCAACTCCGCCGAGTCCACGCAGGTCGCGGAGCTGCAGAAGAAGTTCCAGCGCTCCAACGCCATCCCGGCGATCGTCGTCGTGGAACGCGAGGGCGGGCTGACCGACGACGACCGGAAGTTCCTCGCCGAACGCGGCCAGGGCTTCCAGGCCTCGCCCGTCATTCCCGCGCCCAACGACAACGAGGCCGCGCAGATCGTCGTGCTGCTCGACCCCGCCCAGGAGGTCCGCGACTCGGTCCTGCAGCTCCGCGACGGCACCCGAGGCGCTCCCGAGGGGCTGACGGTCGCGGTGACGGGACCGGCGGCGCAGGTCGCCGACCTCGTCGAGGCGTTCGGCGGGATCGACGGGTTGCTGCTGCTCGTCGCCGGCGCGGTGGTCGCGCTCATCCTGCTCGTGGTCTACCGGAGTCCGCTGCTGCCGGTCGTGGTGCTCGTGTCCGCGGTGTTCGCGCTCGGCCTCGCCAGCTTCGTCGTCTACCTGCTGGCGAAGAACGACGTGCTGGCGCTCAACGGCCAGAGCCAGGGCATCCTCTCGATCCTCGTGTTCGGCGCCGCGACGGACTACGCGTTGCTGCTCGTGTCGCGGTTCCGCGAGGAACTGCGCGACACCGAGGACAAGGTCGCGGCCGTCCGCACCGCGTGGCGCGGCACCGTCGAGCCCATCGCGGCGTCCGCGGGCACCGTGATCCTCGGTGTGCTGTGCCTGCTGTTCAGCGACCTCGACTCGAACAAGGGACTCGGTCCCGTCGCGGCCATCGGCATCGGTGCCGCGTTGCTCACGACGATGACGTTCCTGCCCGCGACGCTCGCACTGCTCGGGCGCGGCGCGTTCTGGCCGTTCGCGCCGAAGCTCGGCTCACCGCACCCCGAGACGAGCGGGCTCTGGGGCCGTGTCGCGCAGTTCGTGCGCCGCAAGCCCCGCGCCATCTGGATCGTCACGACGCTCGTGCTGCTCGTCGGCGCCGCGTTCCTGCCGCAGCTCAAGGCGTCCGGCACGGCCCAGTCCGACGTGTTCCTGACCGAGGTCGAGTCGGTCGCGGGCCAGGAGGTGCTGTCGCGGCACTTCCCCGGCGGCACCGGGTCGCCGACGGTCATCATCGCCGCCGAGGGCAGGACGGCCGAGGTGCTGGAGAAGTCCAAGGTGGACGGTGTCGCCGACGTGCGGCCCAGTGGAACGGCCGACGGGCTGGTCCGCGTCGAGGCCACGTTGAAGGACGCGCCGGACTCCGACGCCGCGGTGGCGACGGTCGAACGCATCCGTGCGGCGGTGCACCCTATCGACGCGCAGGTCGGCGGGCAGACGGCGACGCTGCTCGACACCAGGACGACGTCCGAGCACGACAGGCTGCTGATCATCCCGATCGTGCTGGTCGTGATCTTCCTCGTGCTGGCGCTGCTGCTGCGGTCGCTGCTGGCACCGTTGTTGCTGATCGCGACGGTCGTGCTGTCGTTCGCGGCCACCATGGGAGTCTCGGCGCTGGTGTTCAACCACGTCTTCGGCTTCCCCGGCGCGGACCCCGTGGTGCCGCTGTTCGGATTCGTGTTCCTGGTGGCACTGGGCATCGACTACAACATCTTCCTGATGACCCGCGTGCGGGAGGAGACGCGGCAGCTCGGCACGGTCGAGGGGACCATCCGCGGTCTCAGCCTGACCGGTGGTGTGATCACGTCGGCCGGTGTGGTGCTGGCGGCCACGTTCGCGGCACTGGCCGTGCTGCCGATCCTGTTCCTCACGCAGATCGCGTTCATCGTGGCGTTCGGCGTCCTGCTGGACACGCTGCTGGTGCGGTCGTTGCTCGTGCCGGCGCTGTCGGTCGACATCGGCGGCCGGATCTGGTGGCCGTCGAAGCTGCGGTGAGCGAGGATCACCGGCATGACCTTCACGGCACGTCGGCTCAACCGCGCCACGCTCGACCGGCAGATGCTGCTGCGGCGTGAACCGGTCGGCCCGCTGACGGCCGTGGACAGGGTCGTCGCGATCCAGGCACAGGAACCCGCGTCGCCCTACATCGCGCTGTGGAACAGGATCGAGGGCTTCGACCCCGCCGGCCTGGACGAGGCGTTCACGAGCGGGGCGGTCCGCAAGGCATCGCTCATGCGGATCACCCTGCACGCCGTCACCGCCGCCGACCACGAGGTGTTCCACCACGCGATGCTGCCCGCCCTCAGGGCGTCGCGGCTGTACGACAAGCGGTTCAAGGGCATGGACGTCACGATCGAGCAGGTCGACGCGCTGCTGGAGCACGTGCTGGAGTTCGCGTCCGCACCGCGGCAGAAGGCCGAGATCGAGGCGCTGCTGCACTCGCACGCCGGCGACGTCGGCCGGCCCGGCGTCTGGTGGGCGCTGCGGACCTACGGCGGGCTCGTGCACGCACCGACCGGCGGGCCGTGGTCGTTCGGGCTGCGACCGTCCTACCAGGCCGTGACGACCGAGCCGCGCGAACGGACGGCGGCGCTGGCCGAGATGCTCCGCCGCTACCTCACCGGGTTCGGGCCCGCGACCGTCCTCGACATGAACCAGTTCACCACGCTGCCGCGCACCGAGATCCGGGAAGCACTGGAGCGGCTGGACCTCGTGCGGTACGGCGACCACTACGACGTTCCCGGCCGGACGGTCCCCGACGAGGACACCCCGGCGCCACCGAGGCTGATGGCCATGTGGGACAGCACGTTGCTCGCCTACGCCGACCGCGGCCGGATGATCCCCGAGCAGTACCGGAAGGTGGTCATCCGCAGCAACGGCGACACCCTGCCGACCCTGCTCGTCGACGGGTACGTGGCCGGGGTCTGGCGCCCGGCCGGGGACGGCGGGATCGAGGTGACGTCGTTCCACGCGCTCACCGAGGACCAGTGGACCGGTGTCGCGGAGGAGGCGGCGGCGTTGCACAAGTTCCTCGGCGACCGCGAACCGCAGGTCTACCGGCGTTACGCGCGGTGGTGGAACGACCTCCCCGCCCACGACGTGCGCGTCGTGTGAGTGCTGGAGCCGCTCACACCACGTGACCGCGTTGTGCCCTGACGGATGAGACCCTGGTCTCCCCGGCCTCAAGAACGCGTAAAAGCCGCCCCCACCACCGTAAGGACCCTGTCAGGCACCGCCTGATCGGGTATCTCGTGACGCACGCTTCCGGCGTCATCAAGAAACCTTGTCGTTGAAGGGAGCGGCGTCATGGCCGACCTGGCCTACGCGTTGCTGCTGATCGGGAGTTTCGTCGTGCTGGGCCTGACGGTGCGTGGACTGGAGAGGTTGTGAGCACGGGACTCGCGGCGAACGCCGTGGCGGGCGTGCTCGCCCTCCTGCTGATCGTCTACCTGGTCATCGCACTCGTCAGGCCGGAGAAGTTCTGATGTCACCCCTCGTGGCCGGCCTCCTGCAGGCCGGCCTCCTCGTCGCGGCCCTGGCGGCCGTGTACCGGCCCCTCGGCGACCACATGGCCCGCGTCTTCCGGGCGAAGAGCCATCTGAAGCTCGAACGAGCCGTCTACCGGTTCGCGCGGATCGACCCGGACGCCGAGCAGAAGTGGAGCACCTACGCGTACGGCGTGCTGGGCTTCTCCTTCGTCGGCATCGTGTTCTTGTACGTGATCCAACGCATCCAGTCCTTGCTGCCGCTCGACTTCGGCCGTGGGAACGTGCCGGAAGGCATGGCGTTCAACACCGCCATCAGCTTCGTGTCCAACACGAACTGGCAGTCGTACGTGCCGGAAGCCGTCATGGGCCACGCGGTCCAGATGATCGGCCTGACCGTGCAGAACTTCGTGTCCGCGGCGGTCGGGCTGGCCGTGGCGGTGGCCCTCGTGCGCGGGTTCACCAGGAGCCGCACCGACAGGCTCGGCAACTTCTGGGTCGACCTCACCCGCGGCACCGTCCGGATCCTGCTGCCCATCGCGTTCGCCGGTGCGATCGTGCTGATCGCGTTCGGCGTCACCATGAGCCTCAAGTCCGGTGTGGACGTCGACGGCCGGCTGGTCGCCAACGCCCCGGTGGCCAGCCAGGAGGTCATCAAGGAGCTCGGCACCAACGGCGGCGGTGTCCTCAACGCGAACTCCGCCCACCCGTTCGAGAACCCGGGCGAGTGGACGAACCTCATCGAGATCTTCCTGATCCTCGCGATCCCGGTCGCCCTCACCCGCACGTTCGGGCGGCTCGTCGGCGAGAAGAGGCAGGGCTACGTCCTGCTCGGCGTCATGGGCGTGATCTGGACGGCGATGCTCGCGGTCATCTGGGCCGCGGAGGCGAACGGGCTCAGGCCGCTGGAAGGCAAGGAGCTGCGGTTCGGCATCCCCGGCAGCGCGATCTTCGCGAACGCCACCACCGGCACCTCGACGGGCGCGGTCAACTCGTCGCACGACAGCTACACCGGGCTCGGCGGCGGTGCCGCCCTGCTCAACATGCTGTTCGGCGAGATGACGCCGGGCGGTGTCGGCACGGGGCTCTACAGCATCCTGGTGATGGCGATCATCGCGATGTTCCTGGCGGGACTCATGGTCGGCCGCACGCCCGAGTACCTCGGCAAGAAGCTGGGGCGCAGGGAGGTCACGGCCGCGGCGGTCTCGATCCTCGCGATGCCGTCGGTGCTGCTGATCGGCGCGGGCGTCGCGGCGGTCCTGCCGGGCACGCGGGCCGCTCTCAACAACCCCGGCGCGCACGGGCTCTCGGAGATCCTCTACGCCTACGCGTCGGCGTCGAACAACAACGGCAGCGCGTTCGCCGGCATCACGGTGACCAGCGACTGGTTCCAGTCGTCGCTCGGCCTCTGCATGCTGTTCGGCCGGTTCGTCCCGATCGTCGCGGTGCTCGCCCTCGCCGGATCGCTGGCACAGCAGCGGAAGGTGCCGGTCACGGCGGGCACGCTGCCCACCACCGGGCCACTGTTCGCGACACTGCTCACCGGCTCGATCGTGCTGGTCGCCGCGCTGACGTTCGTCCCCGCACTCGCACTCGGTCCCATCGCGGAGGCACTGCTGTGACCACCACGCTCCGGAAACCGGCTCCACAGCAGGAGAAGGCACCCGCCAGGCCCGGCATCGCCGCGGCGGTCCCCGAGGCGCTGCGGAAGCTCCACCCCGCCCACCAGCTGCGCAGTCCCGTCATGTTCGTCGTGTGGGTGGGCTCGGTGCTCGTCACCGTGTTCGCGGTGGTCGACCCGAGCGTGTTCACCGTCGCCGTGGCGCTGTGGCTGTGGGCCACCGTGCTGTTCGCGAACCTCGCCGAGGCCGTCGCGGAAGGACGCGGCAAGGCGCAGGCGGACTCGTTGCGCAAGACCAAGAAGGACGCCGTCGCACGGATGCTGAACGGTGACACCGTCGCCGGCACCGAGCTCAAGATCGGTGACCTGGTCGTGGTCGAGGCCGGTGAGGTCATCCCCGGCGACGGCGACGTGGTCGAGGGCATCGCGACCGTCGACGAGTCCGCGATCACCGGCGAGTCCGCGCCCGTCATCCGCGAGTCGGGAGGCGACCGGTGCGCGGTCACCGGCGGCACGACGGTGCTGTCCGACCGGATCGTCGTCAGGATCACGACCAGACCCGGCGAGTCCTTCGTGGACCGGATGATCGCGCTGGTCGAAGGCGCGCAACGGCAGAAGACGCCGAACGAGATCGCGCTGACGATCCTGCTGTCCACGCTGACGATCATCTTCCTGCTCGCCGT
>JASLAV010001000.1 GCA_030146905.1 Lentzea sp.
CGTCGTGAACTCGACGCAGCGGCGCACCGCGTGGCAGGCGTCCCAGACCTGGCCGAAGTAGTCCGCCTGGGCGACGAGCTTCTCGGGGGTCACGGGCAGCGGGATCCGCACGTCCGCCTCGGTGATCGCGACGTCCACGCCGAGCGCGGCGAACCGCCGGATGTTCTCCTTGACGCCCTCGGGGAAGCCGTACATGAGCGACAGGTGCGCCTGGATGCCGACACCGTGGATCGGAACACCCTGCCGTTTCAACGACTTCACGAGGTTGTAGACCGCGTCGCTCTTGGGGTTGAGCCCCTCGACGTTGTAGTCGTTGATGTAGAGCTTCGCCTTGGGGTCGGCGGCGTGGGCCCAGCGGAACGCGTCGGCGATGTAGCCGTCACCGAGCTTCTCCTGGAACACCGTCGGCCGGCGCGTGCCGTCCTCGTTGAACGCCTCGTTGACGACGTCCCACGCCCGGATCTTGCCGCGGTAACGGCCGGCCTCCGTGGCGATGTGCTCGCGCACCACCCCGCGCAGCTCCGCCGCCTCCAGGTCGTCGACCCAGTCCGGCAGCTGGCTGTGCCAGACCAGCGTGTGCCCGCGGATGGACTTGCCGGTCTTCTTGGCGTAGGCGACGATCGTGTCCGCACCGGACCAGTCGTACTGGCCGCGGACGGCTTCGACGACGCCCCACTTCATCTCGTTCTCCGGCGTGACGCTGTCGAACTCCCGCGTCAGCACCTTGCGGTAGTCGGCCTCGGCGTTCAGGTGCTGGGCGGCCACCGCGCTGCCCACCCACCTGTTCGTGTTGTGCTTCAGCGGTCCTGAGGCCGAAGCGGGGGCCGTCTGCACCAGCACCATCAACACGGCGGCACCGACAGCTAATCGGGTTCGCATGAATCACTCCCTTGTGAGTCAGCCCTTGACCGAGCCGGTGAGTCCACCGACCATGCGGCGTTCGGCGAACACGAAGAACGTGAGCGCGGGGATCATCGACAACGCGGTGAAGGCGAGCACCTTCGCGGTGTCCTGGGTGTGCTCCGACTGGAACATCGCGACGCCGAGCGGCAGCGTGAAGTTCGTGGAGTCGTTGAACACCAGCAGCGGCAACAGGTAGAAGTTCCAGCTGGTGACGAACGCGAGCACCGACACGGTGATCAGCGCCGGCCGTGACAGCGGGAGCAGGATCCGCCAGAAGAAGCCGAGCTTGGCCGCGCCGTCGAGCAGCGCGGCGTCCTCCAGCTCACCGGGGATCGCGTGCATGAACGGCCGCAGGATCACGATCGTCACCGGCAGCGAGAACGCCGCCTCCGGGATCGCGACGCCGAGCGGGTTCTCCAGCAGGTCCAGCTGGCGCAGCCACAGGTACAACGGCAGCGTGGCCACGCCGAGCGGGAACAGCAGTCCCAGCGTGAAGAGGCCGTAGAACCCCTCCCTGCCCCGGAAGCTGTAGCGGGACAACGCGAACGCCGCCATCGCGCCGAGCACGACCGCGAGCGTCGTCGCGATCACCGCGATGAGCGCGCTGTTGCCGAGCAGGCGCCAGAACACCGGCGAGGTCGCCACCTCGGCGTAGTTGTCCCACACGAACGGGCCCGGCAGTCCCGCCGGCGACGAGTTGATCTGCGCCGTGGTGCGGAAACCGCCCAGCACCACGAACAACAGCGGCACCACCGTCACGCCGATGACGGCGAACGCGGCGAGATAGCCGACGGCATTACGACGTGACATCTCAGCGCACCCCCGTCAAAGCGCCCTCGGTGTCACGGCGCAGGGCGAACCGCTGGTAGAACAACGCGAACACGAAGCAGATGATGAACAGGATCACCGCGACCGCGCTGCCGAAGCCGAACTCGTAGCGCTTGAAGCCGTGGTCGACGAGATAGGTCGCCATCGTCGTGGACGCGTTGGCGGGACCGCCGAGCGTCATGATCCAGACGAGGTCGAACAGCTGCAGCGACCCGATCACCGACAGGAAGATCCACACCCGGATCGTCGGTCCCAGCAACGGGAGCACGACGTGACGGGTGATCTGCCGGGCGCTCGCGCCGTCCAGCGCGGCGGCCTCGCGCAGCTCCGGGGGGACGCCCTGCAGGCCGGCCAGCAGCAGGATCACGCCGAACCCGATGTACTTCCACGTGATCACGAGGAACAACGTGTAGAGCACGATCGACTGGTCGGCGAGCCACAGCTGCACCAGGCCGCCCAGGCCGACGCCGCGCAGGATCTCGTCGACGAAACCGCCCGGCTGCAACATCAGCAGCCAGATCACCGCGGTCACGGCCTCGGACAGCACGTACGGTGCGAACACCACCATGCGCAGGAACGTCCGGCCGCGCAGCTTCCTGTTGAGCAGCAACGCGAGGGCGATGCTCAGCGGCAGCTGCACGACGACGGACAGCACCGCGATGATCAGGTTGTGCCCGATGGCGCCCTGGAAGACGTCACCGGAGAGGGCGTCGACGTAGTTGTCCAGCCCCACGAAGTCCGTGAGCGGGCCGAAGCCGTTCCACGAGTAGAGGCTGTAGTACCCGGCGACGCCGATGGGGATCAGGACGAACCCGACGAACAACACCAGTGCCGGTGTCAGCAGCAGTGCGAGCTCGAGGCGGGTTCGGAGTCTGGACCGCCGCCGGGTGCCCCCGGCCGCTGGCGCGTGCGGCACGGGGGCGGTCGGCGGCCGCGTGGTGATCGCGGCACTCATCATTTGTTCCCGGCTGCTGCTTCGCTCACCGACTTGACGATGGTGTCGGGTCCGCCCTGC
>JASLAV010001060.1 GCA_030146905.1 Lentzea sp.
CCGTGGGTCTACCGCGGCGCCGTGGAAGCCTTCTTGAGCACGTCGATCTCGCCGGTCTGAGTGTCGACGATCGACACCTCGCGGACCTTCGCGCGGATCGGCTCGACGGGGAAGACGGTGGCGAACGCGGCCTTCACGGCCTCGTCGTCGATGTCGGCCGCGAGCGTGCAGTGCGGTACCCAGTTGCCGGGCAGGTAGTACGCGCTGGGGTTCTTCACCTTGCTCGCCAGCACGTCGTGGATGGCGGAGTGCACCGCGAGCAGCTCGTTGTCGACCACGGCACCGAGCACCAGCACGTTGTCGACGGTCGAGAACGTGCCGAGCGTGTGCAGCCAGAGGTCCGGCATCCAGAGCCGTTCGAGGTCTTCGCGCAGCTCCTTGCGCACCTTGGGACCGATGGTGCCCGCGACGGCGTAGGTGAGGTGCGGCGGGTGCTCGTGCCGGGCGCCGATCCGCCGCCACAGGTCGCGGACCTGCCTGTCGGCCTCGTCGTCGAAGAACGCCACCAGCGCGTGCATCAGTGCTCTCCCGGCAGGGCGAAGAGACCTTCGCGCGTCTGCTCGACCAGGCCGTCGTCGAGCAGCGAGACCAGGCACTTCTCGCGTTGGGTGATGTCGTTCCAGACGATGTCGAGCTGCGCCTTGGGCACCGGTCCGGGCGCACCGCGCAGCACGTCCAGCAGCTTGCCCCGCACTTGGCGGTCCGTGCCGGCGAACTGCTGCACCTTCTTCACCGGTCCCGCGTAGGCGGGCCGTCCGGCCAGCTGCCAGGCGCACTCGGTGTACAGGGGGCAGTCGGCGCACTTCTGGTTCCTGGCCGTGCAGATCAACGCCCCGAGCTCCATCAACGCGGCCGAGAACACGGCGGCGTCGTGCTGGTCGTCCGGCAGGATCGCCTCGACGTCCCGGAGGTCGCGCTTGGTCGACGGCGGCCCGGCGTCACCGGCACCGTGCACAGCGCGCGCGACGACTCGACGGACGTTCGTGTCGACGACAGCGCACTTCTGCCCGTACGCGAACGTGGCCACCGCACGAGCCGTGTAGCTGCCGATGCCGGGCAACGACTCCAGCGTCTCGACGTCCGACGGCACCACGTCACCGTGGTCGCGAGCGATGGCGGTGGCGGCCTCGTGCAGCCGCAGCGCCCTGCGGGGATAGCCGAGCTTGCCCCACATGCGCAGCACCTCGCCCTGGGAGGACGCGGCCATCGCGGAGGGCACCGGCCACTTCGCCAGCCACTCGTGCCAGATCGGTTCGACGCGCGACACCGGCGTCTGCTGCAGCATGATCTCGCTGACCAGCACGCCCCAGGCGGTGCAGTCGGGACGGCGCCACGGAAGGTCGCGGGCCGCGGTGTCCCACCAGCCCAGAAGCAACTCGTGATTCATCGCCGCCATTCTCGCGCAGAGGCCCCAGCCCGTTACCAGGAAGGGGGTGGCGCTGTGGCCGCCGACCTTCACCGCGTCTTCCGGCGCTCAACAGGTCACCTCGCGGCACCGGCCCCGCGATGCAACCGTCTGCACGTCGAAATACGGGGCCAAGGCCGGCGGCCACAGCACCAGCACGAGTGCGGTCAGGCGGCCTGCGTCTCCGCGGCGTCGACCTCGCGCAGCTCACCGGTGTGCACGTCGTAGACGAACCCGCGGATCTTGTCGGTGTGCGGGATGAACGGGCTGCGCCGCAGCCGCGCCATCGAGCCGCGCACGCTCTGCTCGACCACCTTGAACGCCTCGACGGCCCAGGTCGGGCGCAGGCCGGTGTCGGCCTCCAGTTCGTCCTTGAACTCGTCCTCGGTCACCATCTCGAGGCCGCAGTTCGTGTGGTGCACCAGCAGCACCTCACGCGTGCCCAGCTTGCGCTGGCTCAGCGCCAGCGATCGGATGGCGTCGTCGGTGACGACCCCGCCCGCGTTGCGCAGCACGTGCGCCTCACCCTGCTTCAAACCGAAGATCTCGAACACCCGGATGCGCGAGTCCATGCAGGTCAGAATTGCCACCTGCAGGGACGGCTTCGCGGACGAACGGTCTCCGGGAACCACGTTCCCGAGCTCGTAGTTCCGCTTGAGCAGTTCGTCGATCGCGGTCATGACACACCTCCATGGCCTACCGGCGGACCCCCAAGCGATGGAACTGGAACGAGCACGCGTCCACAAGGGGTTTCGGTCCATATCACGTTCACCGGATCGAGCGATGCTCGCCTACGCCTGGATTCCCGCTGGTCCCGTTACGTTCGGGCCGTGATCGAGCCCACGGGACCACTACCGTCCACGGTGTACTGGCGCCGCCGCATCGCCGCGATCGGCGCGGGCCTCGCCACACTGCTGCTCGTGATCTGGATCGTCGGCGTCTTCGGCTCCGACGACGAGACCGCGCAGCCGACGAACGCGGCGGCGGCCTCGTCCTCCAACCCGCCGCCGAGCATGTCCGAGGCCGCCGCGGCGTCGTCCTCGTCGACCACGCCGCCGCCCCCGCCCGCGCAGACCACTCCGCCGCCAGGACCGCCGCAGCCCTGCCCCGACGACGTGATCGGGGTCGTGGCGAAGGCCGACAAGCCCGTCTACAAGATCGGTGACCAGCCGGGGCTGTCGATGAACGTGGTCAACAACGGACCGGTCCCGTGCATCAAGGACATCGGGCGCCAGCACCGCGAACTGGTCGTGCTGACCGCCGACGGCGCGACCGCGCTGTGGTCCAGCAACCACTGCCTGTCGGCGGTGGGCAACGAGGTGCGGGTGATGCAGCCCAAGGAAGCCTTCAACTACGGCACCAAGTGGGTGGGATCGACCTCACGGGCGGGCTGCGGCGCGCACACCAAGGTCGGGCCCGGCGACTACCTGCTGGTGGCGAAGCTGGCCGGCAAGGCCAGCTCGCCCGTCGTCTTCAGGCTGGA
>JASLAV010001027.1 GCA_030146905.1 Lentzea sp.
TCAGGATCGACGTTGCGAGTGCCGTTGACGACTCTTGACACCGTCGCGCGCGACACGCCCGCGACTTTCGCGACGTCCTCCAGCGTGGGCGCACCCTTGGTCATGCACCGGTTCTACCACGTCTGGAGAGCGTTCTCCCAACATCAAGAAAGCCCGGCCACCTCCGTGTCCGTGAGCGCGCGGCCGACGACGCTGACGTCGTCGATCGCACCACGCCAGAAGTCGACGTTGCGGCCCTCGAACTTGGCCCGTCCCACCGTGAACGCGCCCGTGCTCACCAGCGCGGCACCCGCCGGCGCCGTCGCGACCTTCACGCCGTCGACGTAGAGCCGGATCTCGTTGCCGGCGCGCACGCCCGTGAGCTCGTACCAGCGGCCGACCTCCGGCATGACCTCGAACCGGGCCCGGTTGCCGCCGGGCGTGCTGAACGCGAACGCGCCCTGCCCGTACTGCAGGTAGAAGGGGTTCTCCCGCTCCCTGCCGTCCTGGCTCACCGCGGACGCGTAGTTGTCCGGCACCTCGTCCAGCTTCACCCGCGCGGACACCGTGTAGTCACCGGTCGTGTCGACGACCGGGCCGTAGGTGTCCGCGGAGCCACCGGTGAACTGCAGGGCGCCGTCCTTGAACGTCGCACCGGTCGGGCTGACCGTCAGCGGGTTGCCGCCACCGCTCGAGTCCTTCGCGGTCGTTCCCCTGCGCTCGTCGAGGTCCCACTCGCCCTTGCCCGCGTACGGGTAGGGCTTGCCCGCGTTCGCGCCGGCCTCGATCACGCGCCGGTTGATCTCGCGGACGGGACCGGGGTCGACCTTGATGCGCTTGCGGTCGTAGGTCCAGAGCCCGTTGAGCTCACCCTCCAGGTCGGTGACCTGGGTGTAGACCGACGCGGACAGCTCCTGGCGCGCCTGGCCCAGGTAGAACGTGCGGGTGTTGTCGACGTACTTCGCCGTCAGCGCCGCCTTGTCCGCCACACCGCTGTAGATCGCGATCGGCGCACCCGGCCACTGGTGGCCCGGCGTGCGCAGCGTGAAGCCGCCGTGCTCGCCGTCCATCACGACGCGCTTGCCGTCCGGCTTGGCCGGGTCGGTGTTGTTGTAGTCGTGGTGGTCGATGACGTCGCCCTTGCCGGAGTCGCCCTTCGACGCACAGCAGTTCACACCGCTGTGGGCGCTGACGATGCGGCTCGGGTCGGCGGCCTTGACGTCGTCGGTGATCTGGCCGGTGACGGTGCGGTCCCACTCGCCCCAGCCCTCGTTGAACACGATCCAGGCGTAGATCGACGGGTAGTTGTGCAGCTGCTGCATCAGCTCGCGGCTCTCGTTCAGGAAAGCCTGCTGCGCGACCGGGTTGCTGCCGTCCTCGACGGACACGAAGTCCTGCCACACCAGCAGGCCCAGCCGGTCGGCGTGGTAGTACCAGCGTGCGGGCTCCGCCTTGATGTGCTTGCGGACCGCGTTGAAGCCGAGGTCCTTCTGCGCCTTCAGGTCGAACACGAGCGCGTCGTCGCTCGGCGCGGTGTTCAGGCCGTCCGGGTAGAAGCCCTGGTCCAGCTGCATCAGGTTGAAGATCGGCTGGCCGTTGAGCGTCAGCTTCGGCGTGCCACCGACGTTCGCGATGCCGGTGGAGCGCATGCCGAAGTAGCTCTTGACCTTGTCGCCGCCGAGCTTGACCTCGAGCTGGTACAGGTACGGGTCGTCCGGCGTCCACAGGTGCGGGTTCGGCACCGACAGCTTGAGGGCGGAGTTGGCCGGTCCGGTGACCGCGCCGACCTGCTTGCCCCGCGCGTCCTTCGCGACCGCCGTGACGGTGGCGTTGCCCGCGGACTTGACGTTCACCGCCAGCGAGCTGGTGGCGAGGTCCGGCGTCGTCTTGATCTCGTCGATGCCCTTGTCCGGCACCGGCTCCATCCACACCGTCTGCCAGATGCCCGACGACGGGGTGTAGAAGATGCCGCTGGGGTTGGGCGACTGCTTGCCCTTGGGCTGGTGCGGGCCGGTCGTGTCGGTGACGGCGACGACGATCTCCTGGTCACCACCGCGCTTGAGGGCGTCGGTGATGTCCGCGCCGAACGCCGTGTAGCCGCCGGTGTGCTCGGCGACGAGCTTGCCGTTCACCCAGACCTTGGCCTGGTAGTCGACCGCGCCGAAGTTGAGCTTCAGGCGCTGCCCGCTGCCGATCCGCCAGTCGTGCGGGACGGAGACCGTGCGGCGGTAGAACATGTGGTCCTCGTGCCGTTCGATCCCGGAGAGCTGCGACTCGATCGGGAAGGGCACGATCACCTTCTCGGGGAGCTTCCTGCCGAACGCCGGCTGCTGCCCCGCCTTGGCGGCCGAGAACTCCCACGGGCCGTTGAGGTTGAGCCACTTGTCGCGTTCCAGCTGCGGCCGCGGGTACTCCGGCAACGGGTTGCGCGTGTCGATCTTCTCGCCCCACGGCGTCCTGAGCCGTTCCGCCGAGGTGTTGGTGACGACCCGTGCGGCCTTCTCGACCTTCTTGCCGTCCACGGCGAGCGCGCCGGCGCCGTCGTAGTAGATCCGCACCAGCTGGCTCTTCAACACCCTCTCGGCCAGCCGGATCGTGAGGCGGTTGCGGCTCGTGGTGACGACCGAGATCGGCATCGGCGTCGCGTCGACCTCGATGAGCAGGTGGTCCTTCAGGTCGCCGGTGCCCGTGACACGGCCGTCGAAGTCGGCGGTGAGGGTGCGCCCGTCCTTGGAGATGCTCGCCGCGCGCGGCACGGCCTGGAAGCCCGCCGGCGGGGTGAACGCGGACTCCGGCACGATCTGCTTCGCGATGCTCGCGCTGGACCAGCGCAGGAACATGTTGGCGCCGCCGACGTCCTGGAACATCTCCAGCTTGAAGTCGTACTGCTTGCCAGCGGTCAGCGTGACCGGCGCGCTGGTCTGCTCCCTGTCCCAGTCGGGAACCCAGTGGTCGATCACCGGCTGGCCGTCGATCAGCAGCCGGAAGCCGTTGTCACCGATGGCGTGGAACGTGTAGTCGCCGGTCTGCGGCACGGCGATCTGCCCGGTCCACCGAGCCGTCGTGTGCTCGGGCTGCCCGGTCAGGAAGCTGAAGACACCGGTCAGGTCCGACTGGTTGACCTGGCTGTCGAGCACGGTGCCGCCGAGCTTCGCGAAGTCGCGCGCGCCCGGCTCGGACATGCTGAAGTACTCGCCCTTCAGGCCGTGCACCGGCTCGGCGGCACCCGCCGGTGGTGTGCCGGGTGCGACACCCAGCGCCAGCAACAGCGCGAGGAGTACGGGGGCGGCTTTTCTCATCGGCGAGATTCCCCTTCGTTTTACAACGTTGTAAGAGCGCTCCCGTACATCCACGCACACAGGTCAGAGGCCGTGCTACGGCCGAATGGAGGTATCCGGCATGTCAAACCGGACAAGTTTCGCCGATGTGACCGCCTGGTGACGGGAGGTCTGGAGACGTTCCGGACCTGAGCGCTCTCCTGCGGCCCTGCGAAGCGGTGGCCTGGTGCCGCTCTCGGGCTCCTGGGCGGCTGCGCAGCCGTACGACGCATGCCTGCGGCCGCACCCCGGTTTCGCCGCCCACCGGCAGGCGCCCGGAGGCTGTCGCCCCCACTCGAACGGCGCCCGGTCCCCCACCCGAGCACAGCGCTCCTCGCCCACCGGCCCGCCGTGCCAGAGCCCCGCGGAGGCGTCCTGCCCGACCTGTGGCGCTCCCGCCTCAGCCCACCACACGCAGCGGCACCATCTCGAACACGAGGGTCGCCCGCGCATCCTCCGGCGGCCTGACACCGATCGCGGCCCGCCGTCAGGACGGCAGCGGGATCTCCAGGCTCACCGTGCCGCGCAGGTCGAGCCACGCGCGGTCCCGTCCCCGCACCAGCCGCAGGACGACCTCCTCGCAGTGCGGGCAGCGCGCCACCACCCCCGGCGCGTTCCGGTAGACCCGCAACGTCGCCACGGACCCCTGGTAGCCGCAGCCCGCGCACCGCCCGGTCGCGGTCGTCAGGTCCACCGCGAAGATCTCCCGCAGCCCGCCTGCCAGCGCGTTGCCGTCGACGTGACCGTGGTCGTGGTCGTCGCTCATCGGTGCTCTCCTGTCAGCCGAAGCGTTCGGTGCGGACGCGGCGCGGGTCGTGCCCGAGCGCCACCAGGACGTCCGACGCGGTCTCGACGAAACCGGTCGGTCCGCAGACGAAGCACCGGGGGGTGAACTCCGCGGGCCATCCGTACGTGTTGAGGGTGGCCACACCCAGCCGGCCCGGCGGCTCCGGAGATCCTTCCGGAGTCCGCCGGGTGTACACGATCTTCACGTCCAGGCCCGCGTCCTCGCGGGCGCGGCGCAGCAGTTCGTCGGCGAAGTACACGTCGTCGG
Organism: Lentzea sp.; assembly: GCA_030146905.1. The sequence continues at coordinate 4,351 of JASLAV010001027.1, forward strand.
GCGTGCGCGCCGAGTAGACCAGCCGGAACGGCACGCGGCTGCCCTCCGCGGCGCGGGTGCGGACCATCGCCATCAGCGGCGCGATGCCCGAGCCGCCCGCCACCAGCGTCACCGGCGCGGGATCCGAGGCACGCCACACGAACCAGCCGCCCACCGGGCCGCGCAGCTCGATCTTGTCGCCCACCGACAGCACGTCGCACAGGTACGGCGACACCTCGCCGTCCTCGACGCGTTGCACGGCCAGCTCGACGCGGTCGCCGTCCGGTGCCGACGAGATCGAGTAGCTGCGCTGCACCGAGTAGCCGTCCTCGGCGGTCAGGCGCAGGTCGACGTGCTGTCCCGGCAGGTGACCCGGCCAGCCCGGCACGTCGAACACGAGCCGGCGCGCGCTCTTCGTGATGTCGGTGGCCTCGGCGAGCTCCGCCACCCGCCACGTCAGTCGCCCTGGTACCGCTGCTCGCGCCATGGATCTCCGTAGTCGTGGTAGCCCGCGCTCTCCCAGAAGCCGGGTTCGTCCTCGATCAGCAACTGGATCCCGCGGACCCACTTGGCCGACTTCCAGAAGTACAGGTGCGGAACCAGCAACCTCGCCGGTCCGCCGTGCTCGGGCGTGAGCTCGTCGTCGTCGTAGCGGTACGCGATCCACGCCTGCCCGTCGAGGAGGTCCTCCAGCGGCAGGTTCGTCGTGTAGCCGCCGTAGGACTGGACGAGCGCGAAGTCCGCGGCCGTCTCCACGTCCTCCAGCAGCACGTCCAGCGAGACGCCCTTCCAGCGCGTGCCCAGCTTCGACCACTTGGTCACGCAGTGGATGTCCGTCGTGATCTTCTCCGCGGGCAGCTCCATCAGCTGCTGCCACGACCAGGTGTACTTCCGGCCGACCTCGGTGCTGACGGTGAGCTCCCACCGGTCGGTCGGGACGCGCGGAGTCGGTCCCGCGGTGAGCACGGGGAAGTCCTCCGCCAGGTACTGACCGGGCGGCAGCCGGACGTCCGGCGACTGGCGCCGTCCGCTGAAGCCGGGAGAGACGAGGGGCATCGTGTCAGTAGACGACAGCGGCGCGCCGATTGCCACTGCTGATCACGGAGGTCACATGGACGTGCGGGTCGAGATCACCGGTAGCACCACGGTGATCCGGATGAATCGCCCAGACCGGCGCAACGCGGTCGACGGGCCGATGGCCGCCGAGTTGCGGGAGGCGTTCCTGGCGTTCGAGGCGGACCCCGGTCAGCGGGTGGCGGTGCTCACGGGTGAGGGCGGCACGTTCTGCGCGGGTGCGGACCTGAGCGCCGTCGGCGACCCCGCCCGGCGCAGCGAGCTCGACCTCGACGGCGGCGGCACCGGTCCGATGGGGCCGACGCGGCTGCGGTTGAGCAAGCCGCTGATCGCGGCGGTCAGCGGGTACGCGGTCGCGGGCGGGATGGAGCTGGCGCTGCTCGCCGACCTGCGGGTGGTCGAGCGCGACGCCGTGTTCGGGGTGTTCTGCCGCCGGTGGGGCGTGCCGCTGATCGACGGCGGCACCGCCAGGCTGCCCAGGATCGTCGGCCTGGGCAGGGCGCTGGACCTGATCCTCACCGGACGCCCCGTGCACGCCGAGGAGGCACTGGCGATGGGGCTGGCCAACCGCGTCGTCGAGCCCGGTCAGGCCCTGGAGTCCGCGCTGGAGCTGGCCGGGCGGATAGCCGCGTTCCCGTTCGAGTGCGTGCTCACCGACCGGGCGTCGACCTACGCGGGCCTCGACCTGCCGCTGGCCGAGGCCTTGCGGGCCGAGGGGGTGGCCGGGGTGCCGGTCGTGGCACGCGAGGGCGTGGCCGGCGCCGCCCGGTTCGCGGGCGGCGCCGGCAGGCACGGCGAGTTCGGCGCCCAGGGCGTATCCGGTGAGTCTCGTCCGCGGTAGTCACGGCCGAGGGCCCCGGAGACCGTGACTCTCATCGAACGGACCCACGGGACACGCCCTAGCTGTGCTGACCACTGAGGTTGCGAACGGTCCGACAGATCCTCGGATGATCTTGGAATGAGGGAGGGCCTCCGGGTTCGGTGTGGATTGCGACGTCGACACCGATCAACGGAGGCCCTCGTGACCCACGCTAACGCACCACTGACTCCGGTGGGCCGGCTGCGGCTGGCCCGGTGTGTCGTGGACGAGGGCCGGCCGTTGCGGCGGGCCGCGGAACGGTTCCAGGTCTCGGTCAGCACGGCGAAACGCTGGGCCGACCGCTACCGCGACGAGGGCGAGCAGGGCATGGCCGACCGGTCATCGCGCCCGCACACGAGTCCGGGACGTGTCCCGTCGCGGGTCGAGCGGCGGATCATCAAGGTGCGCCTGGCCCGGCGGTGGGGGCCGGCCCGGATCGCGTTCCTGCTGCGCCTGGTGCCCTCCACCGTGCATCGGGTGCTGACCCGCTTCGGCCTGGCCCGGCTGACCCACGTCGACCGGGCCACCGCGCAACCGGTGCGCCGCTACGAACGCGCCAGGCCGGGCGAGCTGGTGCACGTCGACATCAAAAAGCTCGGCAACATCCCCGACGGCGGCGGGCACCGCGTCACCGGCCGTCAAGCCGGGCAACGCCACCCCACCCGCACACCAGGCAAGAAACTCGACCGCAACGGCAACTGCCACGTCGGCTACAAGCCCTGCGAAGGTGGAGGCGTGAGCGCGCCCCGGTTGTCCAGGACGTGCGAGACCGCGTCCGTCAAGCGTTGCTCGACACCACCGCCGATGCTCTGAAACTGGGCCATGATCTCGGCACTGACGCGTTCTGGGTTTCCGGCGTCGAAAGGTGGCGCGGGGTCGTACTCCATGCCGAGTTGGGCGAGCTGTGCGACGTCCTCACCGAAGATCTCGGCCAGCAACATCAATCCGAAGTCCATTCCCGCGGTGAGGCCGCCCCCGGTGATCCGGTTGCGATCGATGCACACGCGTTCAGTGGACACGTCGACACCGAGGCGGGCCAGTTCGGGCCGGGTGGCCCAGTGAGTCGCCGCGCGATAGCCGTCCAGCAGGCCCGCGGCGGCGAGAACGATGGAACCCATGCAGACAGCCGTCACGTACCGCGCCTTCAGTCCGCGGTCCGTCAGGAAATCCAGCTTCGCCTTGTCTCGCAGCAGGTCGCTGACATCGCCGCCCGGCACGTACAGGATGTCGAGACGCTCCGGACAGTCATCGAACGTAGTGGTGGGGACGATCGCCACGCCGGTGTCCGACACGACGGGGGCCAACGTCTCGTGTACGAGGTGAACCTTCATCCCGGAGACGACGAAAAACGTGTGCGCGCCGATGAAGTCCTGGATCGTCACCTTGTCGAACAAGATCATGCCCACTTCATGTGGCTTGCCGTGAACGGGCCGTTGGAGAACAGGTTCCGCGGTCCTTGTCACTTTCTCATCCCTCTCAGACGTTCGGATGGCGACCGGCGGCCTCGATGTGGCGCCTCGGCAATGCCTGTCTGAGATGATGATCACCGGTCCGCGCCGTGACGGCGACGGGCGATTTCGCCAATATGCGATTCCTTCTTGCCGCCGATCGTGCGTCAGCGAGGTAGAGCCAAGTGGCACCTGCAGCGGCACCCGCTACGCGGCCGGAGAACTGCGGCCATGGCCGTATGCCCTGCGATAGGCCGAAGGGGAAAGCCCGCAGTGCTGCGCGAACCGAGTTCGGAAGTTGGCCGCGCTGCCGAGACCGCTGTCGCGGGCGATCTCGTCGATCGAGGCATCGGTCTGTTCCAGAAGCTGCTTCGCGTGATCGATGCGCGCGACGGCCAGCCATTTCATCGGCGGCATCCCGGTCTCGGCGACGAAGTGGCGGATGAACGTGCGCTGGGACAGGTGGGCGTGCGCCGCGAGTTGCCGGAGGACCAGCGGTTCGGCGAGCCGCTCAAGCGCCCATGCACGGGTAGCGGCGGTGGTGCCCTCCTGTGCCTCCGGGAGATGGCGCTTGATGAACTGCGCTTGGCCGCCGTCGCGGTGCGGC
>JASLAV010001135.1 GCA_030146905.1 Lentzea sp.
ACCATCTCTCCGGACAAGGACGCCATCGCCACGACGGCGGTGGACAGGCTGCTCATGCGCATCGGCAGTAAGGAACCACTGCCCGGCATAGAGGTACGCGCCTCGCACCGGCTGATCGCCCGCCACAGCACCGTGGGGCGCGCACCGCGCGTTGAATGATCGACCAACGCGGCTCCAGCGCAGGGTCCGGCGTTCACGGCCGGTCAGATGTAGTCATCCCGGTTCGATGATGTCTGCCTGACCGGCCTTTGGTGCACGAACGCACGGCGGTTCGAGTACGACACCACGATCGAGGCGGGCAGGGCGGGTGAGGTGTCATTGAGGAACGAGACCCGTACCGAGCCGGCCCGACCGTCCTCGGCGTTGAAAAAGAGTTCGCGCAGGCAGATGATCGAACAAGCCGGACTCGGAGTGGTCTGATGGACGTCGGCTCGCCGTTCGGTGCAGGTCGACGCCGCGGCGGGCGATAACAGGTGTGGTCCCCCTTGAGAACGCGCAGGTGAGTGGAGTCGACCGAGGCGGCGGACAGGTCCAGCAACCCCGCAGGCCGAGCCCGAGGCACCGAACAACGCGGTGGGCAACCGGTTCCAGCCGAGCCCACAGCTCGTCGGTCGGGACCTCCTCACGCACGTCACGATCTTGGATGTCCTGTCCCACAGGCAAAGCCGACACGCCAGCTCAATCTGAACTGATCACCAAGACGATGTCGTGGAGACCCGCGAGCAGAGCCGCAGTGCTGGCACGTGCGTGCAACATGACGGCAGCCCGTCGAACATTCAGCGCGGCTCACGTCCAGGCAGCGAACGCAGTCCTACTTGTCCACGTCGCGGCCACCAGCTGCGTGTCCGGCGTGATCGGTTGCGGGCTGGTAGATCAACTGATCGCGGGCCCGACTGCGCGCGATGTGGCTCAGCACCAGCAAGGACGCGGTAGCAGCAACCAGCACGCCCTCCAAGAGTCCGGACCACGCCCAGACCGCCAGCCCGGCAACGATGGGGATGATCAGTTCCACGAGCCTCCGCGATCGCGGTCCATCAGGACGCATGGCACTCCTCTCGCCGACTTGCCGTTCTCACTCTGCGACTTTCCGCTGACCAGCGCTGTCCAGCTTCATCGTGACCGAGAACATGACCGTCAGACAGGGCGGAGCCCTGCCGCTAACACGGTTTTCGTTTGCCGTTGCCCGGCAAGGAACGGCGTCCGGCACCAGAACCCCCTCCACTGGTTCCTCTTTGCCGGTCGTCGGCTAAAAGCGCGCTGCTTCTCCGCGTGGCGAAGCCCTGGTGATGTCGGCAGAACCGGGTGATCGTGGAGGTCAGCCCTCAGACCGGCACGAGAGGAGTTGACCAGTGCCATGGAACGCGACGAGGAGCGACGTCTACGTGAGATCGAGGCGTCACTGGAACGCGAGGGTCCGATGTTGGCGTCACGGTCGAACCCCGAGCGGCTGCTGGTCAGCACTCGATCCTTGGCAAGGTGCGCCACCGCCACCGCCATCGACGAAGACGAGCGGGGTGCCGGTCGCGACGAGCTCGGAATCTGACCATCCCCAAGAGGGAACAAGGTTTCGTGGCGGATCTCGACGAGCAGCGTCCGCCTTTCCGAGCGGCTATCGAGGAGGATGTTTGACGGACAGCCGCGAAAAGACCGACCCCAGGCTGATGCGGCGAGTGGTGGATCCTCTGCGGAGATTCGCGCACGACGAGGCTGCCGGTGGTGTCGTGCTGGTGTTGGCCACGGTGGCCGCCCTGGTCTGGGCCAACAGTGCCGCGGCAGCTGGTTACCAAGGGCTGTGGCAGTTCCGGCTGACGGTCGGCTCCGGTCCGGTGTCGGTGACGGAAGACCTGCGGCACTGGGTCAATGACGGGCTGATGGCCCTGTTCTTCTTCGTCGTCGGCTTGGAGATCAAGCGTGAGCTCGTCGTGGGCGAGCTCCGCGATCGGCGTGCGGCGATGCTGCCCGCGCTCGCGGCTTTGGGCGGAGTCGTCCTGCCGGCGGTGTTGTTCCTCCTGGTGGTCGGTAGCGGGCCGGAGGCACGGGGGTGGGGTGTCCCGCTGGCCACCGACATCGCGTTCGCCGTCGGAGTGCTGGCTTTGCTGGGATCGCGGATACCGGCGGGTGTGAAGCTGTTCCTGCTGTCCGTGGCGATCGTCGACGACATCATCGCGGTGGGGATCATCGCGGTGGCCTACACCGACAGCCTTGAGCAAGGGTGGCTCCTCGCCGCGGCCGCCGGTCTGGTCGCGGTGGCCGTGATGCGCCGACTCGGCATCGGATCGGTCGTGTTCTACGTCCCGGTGGCGGCGTTCGTCTGGTACGCCACGTTGCACTCGGGGGTGCACGCCACGATCGCGGGGGTGGTGCTGGGCCTGATGACCCCTGCCCGCCCCGTGAACGGACGTGACGTTCTCGATGGCCTGCAGCACAAACTGCATCCGATCAGCGCCTTCCTCGTGGTGCCGTTGTTCGCTCTGGCCAACGCCGGGGTGGACCTGCGCGGCGGAGCCCTCGGCGACGCGGCGGGCAGTTCGGTGGCGTGGGCGGTCGTGGTCGGGCTGCTTGCCGGCAAGGTCGTCGGGATCGGCGGTGCGACGTGGCTGGCGTTGAGGCTGAGAGTCGGCACGTTGCCCAGCGGTGTGCCACCACGCCTGATCTGGGGCGTGGCGGCACTGGCCGGAATCGGTTTCACGGTGTCGCTGTTCATCACCGATCTGGCCTACACCGACCCCGCACTCGTCACTCAGGCGAAGGTCGGCGTCTTCGCCGCCAGCACGGTGGCCGCGGTGCTCGGCAGCGGTTTGCTGCTCGCGCTGACGCGCACCACGGATCACCGCGATCGGTCCCGGGCGAACCGGCGAGGACCGCATCAACGGCAGAGGAATCCGAAGAGGACTGTCCCCAGGCCCTGACGAGCTCATCAGGACGAGGAGGGTTTGCGTTCAGCGGACATTTGGGGCATCTTGACAAGTGGAGTGCCGGGAAGCCTGGTCGGCCCGCTGGCCACAACACGGTGGCAGCGGCTATGCCACTTGAGGTGTCATGGCCCGGTTTCGAGCGCCCCTTCCCGTTGCCTCCCCCAGCCGGACAGACCGATCGGGTCTTCGTCCGCCCGCTCAGCCACGCAAGGCCCTGCCCCTGCCTACCTCGATGGCGGTGAAGGCGGATGGCATCGCGGCACTCGCAGGGCGGAGGCGGGAACCCCGGACTGCGGCCAGCCCGCGGAGGATTGGGTTCCTCCACTCCCGCAGCCGTTCCATACCAGCCGACGCCGAGGCGGTGTTCGAAGTCGTAGCCGATTTGGGAGACATGGCGTGGCTGCCGCCTGGCGTGGAGACCGAGCTGGCAGGTCCGCGCCTGCTCCGGCTCTGGTTCGGCGACCACGACGTCGACATGCCGGTGATGATCGACTGGCGGAGCTTGTGCATCAGCTGGGGCGACGGCGACGCCAGTTGCTCCGGTTGGCTGCGGGTGTCGTCCCTCGACGACAACACGAGCGTGGTATCGGTCCACCTGCGCGGTCCACGCGGAGTGCCCGAGGCGCGAGTGTCGGCGTGGACTGACAACGCACTGGAGGCCCTGGCGTTCGAAGTCCGAGCCGAACCCACGCGAGCCTGATCTTCTTGGGAGGGCCGATGCCCAGACGCCCGGACAAGCGGAGAACAGAGGGCGTACCGGCGGATCTGGCGGTGTTCCTGCAGATCTTGCGGGAGGTCAGTTCCACGGGACGAACTCTCTCCGCCAAGGAACGGCACGACCTGCGTGACGCGGGGGCGGATGCCGCACAGCGAAGCGTGGCACTGCGCGAACTGATCGAGCGCCACCTGACGATGACGTGGCGGACCTGGCCGACCTTGCCCGGTGTCGTCACCGCGGCGAACACCGATGCCATCACCCGGACCGGTGAAGCGGTCCTCCGCGCTGCCGACGAGGCCGTGAGCGAGCTGACCAGGGGGTATGAGGAGACCCAGCGCTGGTCCGTGCGCCGCGAGGACGAGCTGCGCCGTGTGTTCGTCGACGACCTGCTCACCGGACGCGATCTCGGCCTGCTCGCGGAGCGCGCGGAGCGGTACGGCCTGCGCCTCGCCGGCAGGCACCTGGTCGCGGCAGCACGTGCACCCGAGCCGTTCCTGGACGACACCCCCGCGACTTCGGGAATCCAGTCCGCGATGAGTTTGCGGTTCAGTTCGAGGCACGTGCTGGTGGCTGCTCGCGAGGGCCTTCTCGTGTGCGTGATACCGCACGACCTCGCCGGAGCACCGGAGGAGTTCGTGCGTCAGGTCGGCGAGGTGGTGGGACGGAAGTCGCGCTGGTGGGTCGGTCTGGGCCGGCCGCAGTCCGGCCCGGGTGGTGCGGTCCGCTCGTTGGAACAAGCTCGCAACGCACTCGACCTCGCTGAACGGCTCGACCTGGCGAAAGGTCTCGTCAAGGCGGCGGACCTCCTGGTCTACCAAGTGCTGCTGCGCGACAGCGCGGCACTGGGCGACCTCGTCACCGACGTGCTCGATCCGCTGCGCGCGGCACGAGGAGGTGCCGCTCGCCTGGTGGAAACGCTCGACGCGTACTTCGCTTCGGGTTGCGTCACCACCGCGACCGCGCGGACGCTCGGCATCGGTGTCCGCACGGTCACCTATCGCCTGGACCGCGTCTGCGAGCTGACCGGCTACCGGGCAGATGACCCCACGCAGGGCTTCACGCTCCAAGTCGCCGTGCTCGGCGCACGACTGCTCGGCTGGCCACGCAACGCACGAACGCCCTGATTGCCGACCACCGGCAACCAACGGCGCGGCAACTGGCCGGGCACCGGCCTGTCCGGCGGGCCGATTCGGATCGACGATGGTGTAGAGACGTCACGCGTTAGAGGCGTACCTCCACACAGGGAGGGTCGCACCATGGATCCCTGGCTCATCTGGCTGATCATCGCGCTGGTGCTTGCCATCGCGGAGATCTTCTCGCTCACAGCGGCTCTCGGCATGCTCGCGGCGGCCGCGCTCGTCACATCGGGCACCGCCGCGCTCGGCCTGCCGCCGGCAGGCCAGTTCCTGGTCTTCAGCGCGGTGTCGGCGACGGGCGTGGTGCTGGCACGCCCGTGGGCCCGGCGGCTCATGTTGCAACCGCGGCTCGAACGTTTCGGCATCGAGGCGTTGATCGGCGCGTCCGGCTACGTCCTGCGCGAAGTCAACAACCACGAAGGCCTGGTGCGGATCCGCGGCGAGGACTGGACGGCTCGCCCGTTCGACGAGTCCGTCGTCATCCCCGCCGGAAGCACTGTCGACGTACTGCACATCGACGGCAGCACCGCCGTCGTCTACCCACGGGAGTGAGCCCATGTCCACCTTGCTCATAGCCGGGCTCGTACTTGCGATCTTCGCGGCGTTCACCGTCCTGCGCGCCGTGCGCATCGTGCCGCAGGCACGCGCCCGCAACGTCGAACGCCTGGGCCGGTACCAGCGCACACTCACACCCGGCCTCAACTTCGTCATCCCCTACGTCGACCGCGTCTACCCTCCGATCGACCTGCGCGAGCAGGTCGTCTCCTTCCAGCCGCAGCCGGTGATCACCGAGGACAACCTCGTGGTGGAGATCGACACGGTGCTGTACTTCCAGGTCACCGACCCGCGTGCTGCGGCCTACGAGATCGCGAGCTTCCTGCAGGCGGTCGAACAGCTCACCGTCACCACGCTGCGCAACGTCGTCGGATCGATGGACCTCGAGAGCACGCTCACCTCGCGTGACACGATCAACAACCAGCTGCGCGGCGTTCTCGACGAGGCCACCGGCAAGTGGGGTCTGCGCGTGAACCGGGTCGAGATCAAAGCCATCGACCCTCCGCAGACCATCAAGGACGCCATGGAGAAGCAGATGCGCGCCGAACGCGACAAGCGCGCCACCATCCTCACCGCCGAAGGCCAGCGGCAGTCCCAGATCCTCACCGCTCAGGGCGACAAACAGGCCGCCGTGCTGCGTGCCGAGGGCGACCGGGCCGCGGAGATCCTGCGTGCGGAAGGACAGTCCCGCGCGATCGACCAGGTGTTCCAGGCAATCCACCGCAACGACCCGGACCCCAAGCTGCTCGCCTACCAGTACCTCCAGGTCCTGCCGCAACTCGCGAAGGGAGAGGGCAACACCTTCTGGGTCATCCCCAGCGAGGTCACCACGGCGCTGCGTGACGTATCCAAGGCGTTCTCGGAGGTGCTCCCGCGATCGGCCGCCGCCACCGACAACGTCCCGGCGGACGAGGTCACCGCGAAGGCCAAGCAGGACGTCGCTCTGGCCGACGAAGCCG
>JASLAV010001149.1 GCA_030146905.1 Lentzea sp.
CCACGCCGTGCGCACGCTCGGGGCCAGTGCGTTCGACGCGCAGGAGATCGTCGCGCACGAGATGACGCGCGTGCTGATCGCCGAACGCGGGCAGCAGGACTGGGAGAGCGAGTTCGGCCGCATGCCGAGGCTCTTCGAGGCACCGCGGGAGATCCCCGGCCTGACCTGGCCGACCCTCACGTTCTCCGACCGCATGACGATCCCGCTCGGCGACGAACGCGGCGACCTCGTGCTGCAGCACCTCGGGCGCGGGCACACGGCGGGCGACATCGTGGCGTGGCTGCCGCAGCAGCGGATCCTCTTCGCGGGCGACCTCGTCGAGTCGCAGGCAGCGCTCTACACCGGAGACGCGTTCCACGACGAGTGGGCGACGTCCACCCTCGACGAGATCGAGGACCTCGGCGCGGAGGTCCTCGTCGGCGGGCGCGGCAAGGTGGCCCGCGACCGCATCGAGGTCGAGGCCGCCATCAACCAGAGCAGGCACTTCCTCAACGAGCTGCGCCGCACCGTCGGCGGGGTGCACGCCGAGGGCGGCACGCTCAAGCAGGCCTTCGAACTGGCGCACAGCGCGCTCGTAGGCCGCTACGGGCGCTGGCCGATCTTCGAGCACTGCCTGCCGTTCGACGTGCAGCGCTACTGGGACGAGTGCGACGGCAAGGACTGGCCGGAGATCTGGACCGCCGAACGCGACCGCGCCGTCTGGGACGCCCTGCAGTGACGGTCCTGGTGGTCGGCGCCGGTCCGGTCGGGCTCACCGCAGCGCTGTTCCTCGCGCGAGCAGGGGTGCCGAGCACCGTCCTGGAAGCAGCCGGACACCGTTCCAGAGCGGGCAGCCGCTCGATCTGCGTGCAGCGCGACGTGCTGGAGGTCCTGGAACGGATCGGCGTCGGCCAGGCCGTCGCCGACGCGGGCGTCACCTGGTACACCGGCCGCACCTACTACCGCGACCGCGAGGTGCTGACCCTGACCTTCCCGGAGGCCGAGGGTTTCCCGCCGTTCGTGAACACGCCGCAGACCGTCGTCGAGCAGTTGCTGGAGGACCGCGTCCGCGCCGAACCGCTCATCGAGCTGCGCTACGGCCACGCACTGGAAGGCCTGGCCCAGAACGACGACGGTGTGTCCACACAGGATGGAATCAGGGCCACCCACTGCATCGCCGCGGACGGCGCGCACTCGACGGTCCGGCGGCTCCTGGGCATCCCGTTCGACGGCTTCTCGTTCGACGACAGGTTCATCATCGCCGACGTCCGCGTCGACCTGGACTTCGAAGCACCCGAACGCCGCTTCTACTTCGATCCGCCCTGCGACCCTTGCCAAGAAGGAGCTCGACCCAGGCAGGTCCTCCTCCACCCGCAACCCGGCGGTGTCTGGCGGATCGACTGGCAGGTCGCCGAGGACGTCCAGCTCACCGGTGACCACGTCCGCGCCGTGGTCGGCGACAGGCCGTACGAGATCGTCTGGCAGTCCACCTACCGCTTCCACCACCGCAGGGCCAGAACCCTGCGCGACCGCCGCGTCCTGCTCGCCGGCGACGCCGCCCACGTGATGAGCCCGTTCGGCGCCCGCGGCCTCAACTCGGGGATCTGCGACGCGGACAACGCGGCGTGGAAGATCGCCACCGACCGCGCGGGCGAGGCGGGCCCGCACCTCCTCGGCTCCTACGACGTCGAACGCGGTGCCGCCGCCGACGAGAACCTCCGCATCACCGGCGACACCATGCGGTTCCTGGTGCCGGGCACCGCGGAGGAACGGGAGCGCAGGCAGAAGGCGCTCGACTCCGGCGAGGGCATCGACTCCGGCAAGCTCTTCACCCCGTTCTCCTACGAGAACTCCCCGCTGACCACGGACGGCGGCGAGCTCGTCTCCGGTTCCCGCACCGCGGGACCGGGCTTCAGCACGCGGAAAGGCTGGTTGATCAGGCCGGACGGGCACGTCGCCGCACACCGCTGCGACGATCAGGTGAAGCGCCGCGTACTCGGCTGGTGAGCCCGGAGCAGGCACCACCATCGGAGACGGGGGTGTTTCCGACATGGGGATCGACAGACGAACTTTCTTGCAGGGAACCGCACTTGCCGTCACGGGCTGGGGGACGGGCGCCACGACGGCCACCGCGGACACGAACTGGGCGAAGCTGCGCAGACGTCTCGGTGACCGGCTCGTGCTGCCGCGGGACACGGGCTACGACCGGCTCCGGCTGCCGTACAACTCTCTCTACGCACACCGCAGGCCCGCGGCGATCGCAAGGTGCGTGAGGCCGGAGGACGTGCAAGCGTGCCTGGACTTCGCGTCGCACGAACGCATTCCGATCGCCGCACGCAGCGGCAAGCACAGCTACGCGGGTTATTCGGTGCCCGAGAACGGCCTCGTCGTCGACCTCGGCGGCATGGCGGACGTCCGCGTTCGCGGCGGTTCCGCGCAGGTCGGCGCCGGTGCCAGGCTGATCGACGTCTACGAGGGGATCGGCGGTGCCGGCAGGGCCCTGCCGGCGGGGTCGTGCGGCACGGTCGGCATCAGCGGGCTGACGCTGGGCGGCGGCATCGGCGTGATCGGCCGCAAGTACGGCCTGACCTGCGACCACCTGACCGGCGCCAGGATCGTCACGCCCGACGGCTGCCACCGGGCGGTGTCGGCGGAGGAGGATCCCGACCTGTTCTGGGCGTTGCGCGGTGGCGGTGGCGGCAACTTCGGCATCGTCACGTCGTTCACGTTCCGCACGGATCCCGCGCCCGACCTCGCGGTGTTCAGCCTCCAGTACCCGGCGGGCGCGACGGCCGGCGTGTTCGACGCCTGGCAGGAGTGGATCGCGACCACGCCGGACGAGCTGTGGTCCGGCTGCGGTGTCTCGGCGACGGGCGCGCTGTCGCGGATCGGGTTCGACGGCACGTACGTCGGTCCGGCGAAGGACCTGCACAGGCTGCTCGACCGCATGCCGCCCGGCGGCGAGCGGACGGTGCGGGAGATGACCTACCTGGAGGCGATGCGCTTCTTCGCGGGACCTCCCGGCGAGACCGGTGAGGCGTTCGTGGCGTCGTCGCGGATGCTGCGCCACCACGTGCCCGGCGCGCGCGTCGCGGAACTGGTGGACGGCGAGCGCGACGGGTTCCTGCAGATCGACTCGTGGGGTGGCGCGCTCAGCCGGGTCGCCCCGGATGCCACGGCGTTCCCGCACCGCGACATCAGGGCGAGCGCCCAGACGTACGTCTTCGTCAGGGACAGGACCGAGGCGCAGGCCCGCGCGTTGCTCGCGACGTGGCGGGACGGGCTGGGCGCGGGCACCACCGGGTACGTGAACTACATCGACCCGGAGATGCCCGACTGGCCCACCGCCTACTACGGCCGCAACCTCGCGCGGCTCAGGAAGGTCGCGCGACGTCACGACCCTGACCGCGTGCTGGCGTTCCCGCAGGGCCTGTAACCGCTAGATCTGGATGCCGGTGAGCACGGTGACGCGCTCCTCGGTGAAGTCCTCCATCGCCGACCGGACGCCCTCACGTCCGGTGCCCGAGCCCTTCACACCGCCGTAGGGCATCTGGTCGGCGCGGTAGGACGGCACGTCACCGATGATCACGCCACCGACCTCCAGCTCGGCCGCGGCCTCGAACGCCACCTGGACGTCACGGGTGAAGACGCCGGCCTGCAACCCGTACTTGCTGTCGTTGGCCTGCGCGAACGCGTCCTCGACGCCGTCGGCGACGGACACCACGAGCACCGGCCCGAAGATCTCCTCCGTCCACACCTTGGCGCTCCTCGGCACGTCGGTGAGCACGGTCGGTTCGACCGAGGCCCCGCTCCGCTTGCCGCCGACGAGCACCTTCGCGCCGACGTCGGTGGCCATGTTGACCCACTCCTCGACGCGCCGCGCGTTGTCCTCGTCGATCAGCGGGCCGACCTCGACCTCGGGGTCGTGCGGGTCGCCGGTCTTCAACGCCGCCACCGCCTCCACGAGCTTCGGCACGAAGTCGTCAGCGAGCGAGCGGTCCACGATCACCCGCTGCACGGCGATGCACGACTGCCCCGCCTGGTAGTTGCCGAACGTCGCGATGCGCCGCGCCGCGTGGTCCAGGTCCGTCCAATCAGGACAGATGATGGCCGCGGCGTTGCTGCCCAGCTCCATCACGACGTGCTTGCGCGGTGCGGCTTCCATGAGCGACCAGCCCACCTTCGTGGACCCGGTGAACGAGATGACCGGCAGCCGCTCGTCCTTCACCAGAGCATCCATGTCCTTGCCGCGCACGGGAAGGACCGAGAACACGCCCTCCGGCAGACCGGTCTCGGCCAGGACCTCGCCCAGCAGCAGGGCGCTCAGAGGAGTCGCGGAGGCGGGTTTGACGATCACCGGTGCGCCCACCGCGAGCGCCGGCGCGACCTTGTGCGCCACCAGGTTCAGCGGGAAGTTGAACGGGGCCACGGCCAGCACCGGCCCGCGCGGCACGTGCCGGACGATCGCCATCCGCCCCACGCCGCCCGCCTCGGTGTCGAGCCGCTGCAGCCCGCCGGTGAACCGGCGCGCCTCCTCGGCGGCGAAGCGGAACGTGTTGACCGCGCGCTGCACCTCGATCTCGGCCCACTTCAGCGGTTTGCCGTTCTCGGCGGTGATCGTCTCCGCGATCTCCTCCGATCGTTCGGCCAGGGTGCGCGACACCTGCAGCAACGCCTCGGCCCGCACGTGCGCGGGTGTGCGCCGGAACTCCCGCGCCACCGCGTGAGCCGCCGCCACCGCGCGTTCCACCTGGTCTCTGCCCGGTACGGCGACCGAGGCGACCTCGGTGCCGTCGAACGGGTGGAGAACTTCCAGCGCCTGCTCGCCCTGCTCGGGGCGGCCGGCGACCCAGCACGGCCTGGGTTGCGGCGTGAACGCGTCCATGCGGTTCACGTTAGGCCCTGTTGGCCTGCACGTACGCGATGAGTCCCAAGTAGTAGTCGTCGTGGCGTTCAGCGCGTTGCAGCGCGAAGGCCGGATGCTCACGGATCGTCCGGACCATGTCGCCCAGACGGGTGATGATGTGATCGTCTTCGTAGGCGCACCCGTACGCCTCGTAGAAGAGTCGGGTGCGGCGTGCGCGGTCGTCGGGCAGCGCGAGCACGAACTGGATGACCGCCCAGCTGACGTCCCACCAGCGCGGCCCGGGATGCGCGCTGTCGAAGTCGAACACGCCCGTGGGACGTCCGTCGGTGAACACCATGTTGTACGGCGCGAAGTCGCCGTGCAGCACCACCTCGACCGGCTCTCCCGCGGCGTGCTGCCACCCGTCGAGCCGGTCGGTCAGGTCGAGCGTCGCGTCGTGCAGCCTGCGCAGCAGCAGCGCGGACTCGACCAGCGCGGCGTCGTCCGGTGGTGGCACGTGGCCAACGTCACCGGGCAGGTAGCTCAGCAGCTCGTGCTGGTCGTCGCGCCCGAGCGGGACCGGTGCGATGCCCAGCGGAGCCAAGTGCCGCAACAGCTCGTGCACGCGCGGCGCCCACGGTCCCGCCGGTCTGCGGACCGCGTCACCCACTTTGAACACCTGGTTCAGCCCGCCTCCGGTCAGCAGCTCCCCGTCCACGCATGACATCCTTGGCGTCGTGTCCGACACCAGCAACCGCCCTGTTCTCGTCGTCGACTTCGGTGCCCAGTACGCGCAGCTGATCGCCCGCCGCGTGCGCGAGGCCCAGGTCTACTCCGAGGTGGTCCCGCACACCGCGTCGGTGAGCGAGATCCTCGACAAGAACCCGCTGGCCATCGTTCTGTCCGGTGGCCCGTCGAGCGTCTACGAGGAGGGCGCGCCGCAGGTCGACCCGAAGCTGTTCGAGACCGGCGTCCCCGTCTTCGGCATCTGCTACGGCTTCCAGGCGATGGCGCGCGCACTCGGCGGCTCGGTCGAGCAGACCGGCACCCGCGAGTACGGCCGCACGGACCTGAGCGTGCCGACCGAGGGCGGCGCGCTGCACCAGGAGCTGCCCGCGAGCCACCCGGTGTGGATGAGCCACGGCGACGCCGTCACCAAGGCGCCGGAGGGCTTCACGGTCACCGCGACCAGCGAGGGCGCACCGGTCGCCGCGTTCGAGGACAGGCAGCGCCGCTTCGCCGGTGTGCAGTACCACCCGGAGGTGCACCACTCGCCGCACGGCCAGGAGGTGCTGCGCCGGTTCCTGCACGACATCGCGGACCTGCGTCCGCAGTGGACCACGTCGTCCATCGTGGACGAGCAGGTCGCCCGCATCCGCGAGCAGATCGGCGACGGCAAGGCGATCTGCGGCCTGTCCGGCGGCGTCGACTCCGCCGTGGCCGCCGC
>JASLAV010001202.1 GCA_030146905.1 Lentzea sp.
GTTCAACGACGTCTTCCTGCACGGTCTGATCCGCGACCAGTTCGGCAAGAAGATGTCGAAGACCAAGGGCAACGGCATCGACCCGCTGGACTGGATGGAGCGCTACGGCGCCGACGCCACCCGGTTGACGTTGCTGCGCGGTACGAACCCCGGTTCGGACATGGCCGTCGCCGAGGAGTGGGCGGCGGGTTCCCGCAACTTCACCACGAAGTTGTGGAACGCCACGCGGTTCGCGCTGGCCAACGGCGCGACCGTGGCCCGTCCGCTGCCGGACCGCTCCGAGCTGACGGCGGCCGACCGGTGGATCCTCGACGAGCTCGACGCACTCGTGTCCACTGTGGACAAGAACTTCGAGGCGTTCCAGTTCGCCCGTGCCTGCGAGGCGCTGCACAGCTTCACGCGGGACGAGTTCTGCGACTGGTACCTGGAGATCGCGAAGGTCCAGATCGCGGAAGGCCGCGCAGAGGCCACGCAGTCCGTCCTGGGCCACGTCCTCGACGTCCTGCTGCGCCTGCTGCACCCGGCGATCCCGTTCATCACCGAGACGCTGTGGACGTCGCTGACCGGTGGTGAGTCGCTCGTGGTCGCCGACTGGCCCTCCGCGTCGGGCGCCGAGCGCGACCTGGACGCGAAGGCGGAGGTCGAGGGGCTCAAGAAGCTCGCCACCGAGATCCGCCGGTTCCGCTCCGAGCAGGGCCTCAATCCGGGCCAGAAGGTCGCGGGCAAGGTCCGCGGCGCGTGCTGCGTCGGCCTGACCGACCAGGTCCCGGCCCTGCGGTCGCTGACGCGGCTGACCGAGCCCGGTGACGAGTTCACCGTCTCGGCGACGCTGGAGGTCGGCCTGCCCAAGGGCGCGGTGAAGGTCGAGCTGGACCTGTCCGGAACGATCGACGTCGCCGCCGAGCGCAAGCGGCTGGCGAAGGACCTCGCCGCGGCGCAGAAGGAGCTCGACGGCACGACGAAGAAACTGGGCAACGAGGCGTTCCTCGCCAAGGCACCGGCCGACGTCAAGGCCAAGATCGAGGAGCGCAAGGCCGTCGCCGAGTCCGAGATCGCCCGAATCAACGAGCGCCTGGCCGCGCTGCCGGAGGCGTAAGACAGTGGAAACCAACCTCGACGAGTTCCTGGACGTCGAGAACGAGCTCAACCAGCGGTGGCCCGAGACCAAGCTCGAGCCGTCGCTGGACCGGATCAAGGCGCTCGCCCACGTGCTGGGCGACCCGCAGACGTCGTACCCGGTGGTGCAGCTGACGGGCACGAACGGCAAGACGTCGACGTCACGCATGGTCGATGCGCTGTTCACGCGCATCGGCCTGCGCACCGGCCGCTACACGAGCCCGCACCTGCAGCTCGCGACCGAGCGGATCAGCCTCGACAACGAGCCGATCTCGCCTGAGCGCTATGTCGAGGTGTACCGGGAGATCGAGCCGTACGTCGCGATGGTGGACGCCCGGTCCGAGATCCGGATGAGCAAGTTCGAGGTGCTCACCGGCATGGCCTACGCGGCTTTCGCCGAAGCACCGGCCGACGTCGCCGTGGTCGAGGTCGGCATGGGCGGCACGTGGGACGCGACGTCCATCGTGGACACCCGCGTCGCCGTGCTCACCCCGATCGGCGTCGACCACACCGAGTACCTGGGCAACCGTCCAGAGGACATCGCGGTGGAGAAGTCCGGCATCATCAAGCCGGGTGCCGTCGCGATCGTCGCCGAGCAGACGCCCGAGGTCATGAGGGTGATCCTCGAACGCGTCGCCGAGGTGGACGCGATGGTGGCCCGTTTCGGCAGCGAGTTCGGCGTCCTGACCAGGGCCGTCGCCGTGGGCGGCCAGATGATCACGCTGCAGGGCCTCGGCGGCGTCTACGAGGACATCTTCCTGCCGCTGCACGGCGAACACCAGGCGAAGAACGCCGCGCTGGCGCTGGCCGCCGTCGAGGCGTTCTTCGGCGCGGGCCCCGAGCGCAAGATCGACATCGAGATGGTCCGCGAGGGCTTCGCCTCGGTGATCACGCCGGGCAGGCTGGAGCGCGTGCGTTCCGCGCCCAACGTCTTCGTCGACGCCGCGCACAACCCGCACGGCGCCGCGGCACTGGCGAAAGCCCTGGAGTCGGAGTTCGGCTTCCGCAAGCTCGTCGCCGTCGTCGCCGTCATGTCCGACAAGGACGCAGAGGGCATCCTCGCCGCGCTGGAGCCGGTGGTGCAGGAACTGGTGATCACCACCAACTCCTCCTCGCGCGCGATGGACCCGGACGTCCTCGCGGGCCTGGCCGTCCCGATCTTCGGTGAGGACCGCTTCGAGGTGCGTCCCCGCCTGGTCGACGCCGTCGAGGAGGCCATCCACCTCATCGAGGACGAGCAGTCGGGCGGCGGCGTGATCATCACCGGCTCCGTCGTCACCGCCGGCGAGGCCCGCGCGCTGTTCGGGAAGGAGCCGGCATGACCACCCCGGCCCCTCTGAAGAAGGACCCGATGAAGGCGTTCCGGGGCATCATGGCCGGCACGCTGATCCTCGAGGTCATCGTCGTGGCACTGGCCCTGCCGGTGATCGCCAAGCTGCACGGCGGCGTCACGTCGCTGGTCGGCTGGACCGCGTTCGGCTTCATCGCGGTGTTCATCGCGATGTGCGCCTTCGTCCGCCGCCCGTGGGCCATCCCCGTCGTCGTCGCCCTGCACGTCCTGCTGATCGCGACGTGGTTCCTGCTGCCCGCGATGGGCGTGATCGGCGTGATATTCGCCCTGGTGTGGGCGTACCTGCTGTGGCTGCGCAGGGACCTGCTCAAGCGGATGGCCGAGGGCAGGCTCCCCGCGCAGCAGCAACAGGCGCAGCAAGCCGAGTAATCGAGCCAGCCGGTCAGGCTGGCCGATCTTGTCGGTGTGCGTGAGTACGTCGGGTCGCGGGGATCCCGATCCCGGGGGTACCCCTGCGCGAGCGTGCCCGGTTCTCCTCCAGCGACGTGAACCGGCCTGGCAGCTGCCAGGCCGGACCCGTCACCTCTGCTTGGCGAGGTCCTCCTGGCCCTGCTCGTAGCTCTCGTCCCAGTTCGCGCCTTCCTTGAACGCCTCGGAGGCGCCGGTGCGGCCGAGGGCGACGGGCTTGACCGTGTCGGCGAACCCGTCGCGGCCGCGGGGAGCCATGATGTCGTCGACCCGGTTCGCGGCGTTCTTCGCCGCGTCGTTGCCGAACGTGAGCTTGTCGCGGACAGCGTTGTTGGCGCTGGAGAACCCGTCCTCGATCTGCCGCACCGAGGAGTGGGTCCTGCCGATCGCCTGACCGACGCTCTTGGCCTTGCGGCCGATGTTCACGGCGGCCTTGGCGAGCGCGTCGGACACGCCCTTGAGGTTGTCGAACTTGCGGACGGCCTGCGCGAGCTTCATCAGCAGC
>JASLAV010001238.1 GCA_030146905.1 Lentzea sp.
GTACCAGAGGTTCGCTCTGCGTCGCGACACCCAGGGCGCGTTGACGGGAGTGCGCTGAGATGTCACGTCGTAACACCGTCGGCTACCTCGCCGCGTTCGCCGTCATCGGCATGACGGTGGTCCCGCTGCTCTTCGTGGTGCTGGGAGGGTTCCGCACCACGGCGCAGATCAACTCGTCGCCGGCCGGTCTGCCCGGTCCGTTCGTCTGGGACAACTACATCAGCGTCGCGACCTCGCCCCAGTTCTGGCGCCTGCTCGGCAACAGCATGCTGATCGCGGTGATCGCGACCACGCTGGCGGTCGTGCTCGGGTCGATGGCGGCGTTCGCGTTGTCCCGCTACGCCTTCAAGGGCCGCGAGGCGTTCTACACGTTGTTCACGCTGGGTCTGCTGTTCCCCCTCGGCGTGGCGACGTTGCCGCTGTACCTGTGGCTGCGCGAGCTGAACCTACTGGAGAACCCGCTCGGTGTCGCGATTCCGGAGGCGGCGTTCTCGCTGCCCGTCACGGTTGTCATCCTGCGGCCGTTCATGAACGCGATCCCCGGTGAGCTCGAGGACGCCGCCCTGCTCGACGGCGCGGCCAAGCTCGGCTTCTTCTGGCGGATCCTGCTCCCGCTCTCGCGGCCGGCGCTGATCACGGTGTCGGTGCTCGCGTTCGTCACCAGCTGGAACTTCTACCTGTTGCCGTTGCTGGTGTTCAACGACTCCACCAACTTCACGCTGCCGCTCGGCGTGGCCATGTTCCAGTCGGAGCACACCCAGGACACGGCGAAGGTGCTCGCCTTCACCGCGTTGTCCATGATCCCCGCGCTCACGTTCTTCGTGCTCGCCGAACGCCGCATGGTCGGGGGCCTCACCGGTTCCGTGAAGGGCTGACTCACAAGGGAGTGAATCGTGCGAACCCGATTAGCTGCCGGCATCGCCGTTCTGGTGGTGCTGTCCCAGACAGTTCCCGCTTCGGCGGCGGGGCCGTTGAAGAGCGTCACGAACAGGTACGTGGGCAGCGCAGTGGCCGCCCAGCACCTGACCGCCGAGGCCGACTACAAGAAGGTGCTGACGCGGGAGTTCGACAGCGTCACGCCCGAGAACGAGATGAAGTGGGGCGTCGTCGAAGCCGTCCGCGGCCAGTACGACTGGTCCGGCGCGGACGAGATCGTCAAGTACGCCAAGAAGACCGGCAAGTCCGTGCGCGGGCACACGCTGGTCTGGCACAGCCAGCTGCCCGACTGGGTCGACGACCTCGAGGCGGCGGAGCTGCGTGATGTGGTGAAGAACCACATCAGGACCGAGGCAGGCCGCTACCGCGGGAAGATCCGCGCGTGGGACGTCGTCAACGAGGCCTTCAACGAGGACGGCACCCGCAGGCCGACGGTGTTCCAGGAGAAGCTCGGTGACCGCTACATCGCCGACGCGTTCCGCTGGGCCCACGCGGCCGATCCCAGGGCGAAGCTCTACATCAACGACTACAACGTCGAGGGGCTCAACCCGAAGAGCGACGCGGTCTACGAACTGGTGAAGTCGTTGAAGCGCCAGGGCGTGCCGATCCACGGCGTCGGCATCCAGGCCCACCTGTCGCTGATGTACGGCTTCCCGGCCGGCGTCAAGGAGAACATCGCGAGGTTCGCCGCGCTCGGGCTGGACGTCGCGATCACCGAGGCCGACGTGCGGATCCCGTTGCCCGTCACGCCCGAGAAGCTCGAAGCGCAGGCGGACTACTTCGAACAGGTCTGGGACGCCTGCCACTCGGTGCGGCGGTGCGTCGAGTTCACCACGTGGGGCTTCACCGACCGCCACTCGTGGGTGCCGGACGTGTTCCCCGGTGAGGGCGCGGCCTGCCT
Organism: Lentzea sp.; assembly: GCA_030146905.1. The sequence goes on from JASLAV010001238.1 coordinate 1,838, forward strand.
GTTCGACGAGAACCTGCGGCCGAAGCCGGCCTACACCCGGCTCAACTCCTAGTAGGAGTCCCCACTTGGCACAGTTCCAGAACCCGGTCCTGCCCGGCTCGCACCCCGATCCTTCGGTGTGCCGGGCGGGATCGGACTACTACCTGGTCACGTCCACCTTCGAGTACTTCCCCGGCCTGCCGATCCACCACAGCAGGGACCTGGTGCACTGGCGGCTGCTCGGCCACGTGCTGGACAGGCCGTCCCAGCTGCCGCTGCACGGTGTGCGCGCGTCCGGTGGCCTGTACGCGCCGACGATCCGCCACCACGAAGGCGTGTTCTACGTGGTGTGCACCCTGGTCGGCGGCACGGGCAAGAGCGGCAACTTCGTCGTCACCGCAACGGATCCGGCCGGTGAGTGGTCGGATCCGCGGTGGCTGCCGGAGGCGGACGGGTTCGACCCGTCGCTGTTCTTCGACGACACCGGCCGCGCGTGGTGGACGGGGACCCGCGAGGTGCCCGGCGGCACGGCGGGGCAGACCGAGGTCTGGCTGCGCGAGTTCGACGCCGAGCGGCTGGAACTGATCGGCGACGAGCACGTGCTGTGGACCGGCGCGATGCGCGACTCCGTGTGGCTCGAAGCACCGCACCTGTACGAAGTGGACGGCAAGTACCTGTTGCTGTGCGCGGAGGGCGGCACGGACTTCGAGCACTCGGTGGTCGTGGCGACGGCGGACGACGTCACCGGGCCGTACCGCGGTTCGCCGCTCAACCCCCTGCTCACCCACCGGCACCTCGGCCGGGACCACCCGATCGCGGCTGTCGGGCACGCGGACCTGGTGTGCACGCAGGAAGACGAGTGGTTCGCGGTGCTGCTCGCGACCCGGCCGTACGGCGGCTACTACTACAACCTCGGCCGGGAGACGTTCCTCGTGCCGGTGTCCTGGGAGGCGGGCGGCCCGGTGTTCAGCCCGGGCACCGGCCGTGTCGAGGCCTGCTACCCGGTTCCCGCGCTACCCGCGCACCCGTGGCCGGAGGCCGGGCCGACCGACGACTTCGACGGGCCGGTCCTCGATCCCGCCTGGCTGTTCCTGCGCACACCGGACGAGGTGTTCTGGTCGCTGACGGACCGGCCGGGCCACCTCCGGCTGCAGGTGCGCCCGGAGTCGATCACGGACCTGGTCACGCCGAGCCTGGTGGTCCGGCCCCAGCAGCACCAGGACTTCCACGCGTCCTGCGAGGTCGAGTTCGAGGCGGCGGGGCCGACGGAGTGGGCCGGCCTCGTGTTGCTGCAGAACAACGACCACCACGTCCGGCTCCTGCTCGGCGCCGGCCGCGAGGTCGTCCTCGTGCGCCGCACCGGTGGCCACGACGAGCTCCTCGCGGCGACGCGGTTGCCGGAAGGCGTGGTGCGGCTGTGCTTCGAGGCCACCGGTCAGGAGACCAGAGCGCTGGTCGCCGGGTTCGCCGAGGAGTGGCGGCCGCTCGGCGAGCCGTTCGACGGGCGGGTGCTCAGCACCCAGGCCGCGGGCGGGTTCACCGGTGTCCACATCGGACTGTACGTGACCGGTGACGTCGAGCCGGGCAGTTCCTGGGCGGACTTCGGCAGCTTCACCTACCGGGGCCTGGGCGACTGACCGGTCACCGCCGGGCCGCGACCGCCTGCTGCAGCAGCGACAGGGCCTGTTTGGACACGACGTTGAACATGCCCATCGTGGTGTCGCGCTCGCCGAGCACCACCAGCAGCGTGTCGGCGTCGATCCCGAACACGCCGACCTGGCCGGACTCGCCCTCGAAGAACACCGCTCGCGGACTGCCGACCCCGGCCTGCGCGGTGAACTGGGTCGCGAGTCCGGCGGCCGCCGAGGCCATCGCGGCGACGCCGTCGTCCTCGATGCCGCGCGTGACCCCGCACAGCACCAGGCCGTCGCGCGTCGCGACCAGCACGCCGTTGATCGCCACGGAGTCGATGCTGCCGTGGACCTCTTCCAGTGCCTCGGTCATCAACTTCGCGGCGGCACTCGCCGGCACGTGCCGCTCCGGTGCGGGCGG
>JASLAV010001266.1 GCA_030146905.1 Lentzea sp.
GTGCCACGTGTCGCGTTGCGCGAGCACTCGCGCGGACGCCGGCAGCGGGCGACGTTGCCCCGTCATGACCGCCCCTAGCTCGTCGACCGGACACGTTGTGAACGGAGCATGACACAGTCGAGTCGCCTGGGACATCACCAATTCGCCGCAGGTGGCACGGGTACTTCGGCCGCCGACCGGCAGTACCCGGCCAAGGGGGATCGGCCGAACGGACGAGGGGCGCCGGTCCGGCCGGACCAGTCGTCGACCCGCTGCCGATCGACGCCCTCGCGGCGGCCGGCCTACCGCGGTTCGAGGAGCTGCCGCTTGACCACCTTCCCCGCGGCGTTGCGGGGCAGCTCGTCGAGGAAGAAGACGTCACGGGGAACGGAGAACCGCGCGAGGTGCGCTTTCACGTACTCGCGCACCTGGTCCGCCGTCAGCGTTTTCGCGCCTACGACGAATGCCGCGAGCCGCTGGCCGAACTCGTCGTCCGGCACGCCGGTCACCGCGACCTCCGTCACGCCTTCCAGGCCGGAGAGCAGGTCCTCGACCTCGTGCGGGTAGACGTTCTCACCGCCGGACACGATCATCTCGTCGTCGCGTCCCGCCACGAACAGCAGGCCGTCCCTGACGTAGCCGAGGTCGCCGGTGGCCATCAGGCCGTTCAGCGACTCCTTGCTCGTGCCGTTGGTGTAGCCGTCGAACAGCATCTCGTTGCCGACGAAGATCCGTCCCGTCTCGCCGGGCGCCACCGGTTCACCCCGATCGTCCACAATGGCCAGCCGGGTGCCGAGCGGCGGCTTTCCCGCGGTGCCGGGCTCGGCGAGCATCTCCTCCGGCGTCGCGATGCTCGCCCAGCTCACTTCCGTTGAACCGTAGAGGTTGTAGAGGACGGGGCCGAACTCCTCCAGCGTGCGGGCGGCAACCTTCGGCGGCAGCGCGGAGCCGCTGGAGGCGATCACGCGCAGCTCCGGCCGGCGCGGGTGCTCCAGCATGCGTTGCAGCATCACGGGAACCACGAACATCGCGGTGCACCGCTCCGCGTCCTCCAGTGCCTGCGCCGGGTCGAACCTCCTGCGCAGCACCAGGGTGGCGCCGAGCACGAGCCCGAGCTGGAACGCCGCGAGGCCCCAGGCGTGGAAGAGCGGTGAGGTGATCGAGATGACGTCACCGTGCTTCAGCGGGATCCGCGACAGCAACGCGGCGGCGGGGGCGAGGCTCGCGGGTTCCGGCCTGCGCGCGCCCTTCGGCGTCCCGGTGGTGCCGGAGGTGAGGATGATCAGCCTGCCGCGTGGGGGCCTGCGGGGCAGGCGCGTGCGCGGCCCGTTGAGGATGAGCGACTCCAGCTCGTCGCTGAAGAACACCGGGACGTCGGGCAGCACGCCGGCGAACTCGCGGTCGGCGACGATCCTGTCGATCCGCTGGTCCCGTGCGACCTGGGCGAGCTGTCCCGCGCTCAGGCCGGTGTTGAGCAGGACGGCGTCGGCGCCGATCTTCGTGCAGGCCGTCATCGTCTCGACGAAGCCGCGGTGGTTGCGGCACAGCAGGCCGACGCGTTCCCCGGCGCGGAAGGCGTGCGCGAGCCTGCTGGTGCGCTCGTCGACCTGGGCGTACGTGAGCACGCCGTCGTCGTCGACGATCGCCGCGCGGTCGGGGTGCCGTCCGGCGCCGGTCTGGTACCCCCACGCCAGGGTGATGTCCCACTGCAGGTACCCGCGCACGGTCCCGGTGAGCCCTCGCGGGCCCAGCGGTCGGATCACTCCGGCTTTGACCAGGGTCAGCAGCACGCGGGTCAGCATGAACCCACTGTGCCATCTACCTACTTGCGAGTAGGTAACGCTGTGATGGCGGTCACAAGTCGTTGTTGGACGCGCTCACGACCGCGTCCCGCAGTGCCGCCCGCAGGCGGCCGACCTCCAGCGGTGTCAGAACAGCGGCTTCCCCGGGAGGCACGGTGATCACGATGTGCCCCTGGCTGACGAACACCGTCATGTCCCGTCGGCGCGAAGCGATGTCGCGGCAGCTCACCTGCCACTCCTCTTTGGCTCCCACGGGCTTCTTCCTCCAGCTCGTCCGGCGCGCCGGCTCGGCGGTTCCGGCGCTCACTCCAATTAGACGCGATCAGAACGAAGTCATGACGACGAATTCGCTTCCTCCGTCCGGCGACCACAGCGAGCTGCGGTTAGCGTCACAGGCGGTACGGAAGTCGGTCACCTGGAGGGGTGAAGATGACGGAACCGCAACGCATCGTGATCGCAGGGACGGGCCTCGCCGGTGCCTCCGCGGCGGGCGCGCTGCGGGACCGCGGGTGCGGCGGCCGGATCACCTTGCTCGGCACCGAACTCCACCGCCCGTACGAACTTCCTGCTGTCTCCAAGGATCTGCTGCTGGGCAAGGCGGCCGAACCCGCGTGGGTGCACGAACCGAGCTTCTACGCCGACAACGAGATCGACCTGGAGCTCGGTGTGTCGGTGCTCGAACTGCGGCCTGACGATCACTCGTTCGTGGACTCCAATGGAGCAGTGCGTTCCTATGACCGGCTGTTGCTCGCAACAGGATCACGCCCGCGTGTTCTGCCTGGCGCGCAAGGACATGTGCTGCGCACGGTGGACGACTCGCTCGCGTTGAGGTCCGCGCTGCGCGAGGGCAGGCATGTCGTGGTCGTCGGAGCCGGTTGGATCGGCTGCGAGGTGGCGTCCGCCGCTCGCGCGCACGGTTGCCGCGTGACGGTGGTAGACCCGCTGCCGCAACCGCTTGCGCGTGTCCTGGGCACGGAGATGGGCGCGATGTTCCGCGGACTGCACGAGGAGCACGGCGTCGAGTTCAAGCTGGGTATCGTCGTGAAGGGCTTCACCCCGTCCGGCATCGGGCTGGACGACGGCACCGAGCTGCTGCCGGACGTCACGGTGCTGGCCGTGGGAGCGGCGCCGCGGCTCGAACTGGCCGAGGCCGCCGGTCTGGACCTGGCCGGCGGCGGTGTCGCGGTCGACGCCACGCTGCGCACGTCGGCGCCGGACGTGTTCGCGGCGGGGGACATCGCCGCGCACGACCACCCGCGCCACGAGGGCAGGGTCAGGGTCGAACACTGGGCGAACGCCAAGGATCAGGGCACGCACGTCGCGGGCTCGATGCTCGGGCTGGACGAGCCGTACACCAAGTCGCCGTACTTCTTCACCGACCAGTACGACCTGGGCATGGAGTACCGCGGCCTCGCCCGCCCCGACGACGAGCTGGTCGTGCGCGGTGATCTGGCCTCGCGGCAGTTCATCGCGTTCTGGCTGCGCGACGGGCGGTTGCGGGCGGCGATGAACGTCAACGTCTGGGACCACGGCACGGCGTTGCAGGCGTTGGTGGGCGCACAGGCCGCTGTCACGCCGGCGCAACTGCGCGATGCCGACCTAGGCTCTCTTGCCTAGATGCAGGAGCCGTGCACGGGCGTTTCGCCGTCGGCGAGGCTCATCAACGCCCTGCGGATGATCGCCATCTCCTCGGCGGTGAAGCGCGCGCGGTAGTGGCGTTCGACGTCGGCGAGCGCGATGCCGACCTTGCGCTGCAGTTCGACACCGTCCTCGGTGATCAACGGCGTGCGGACCCTGCGGTCGTTGGGGTCCGGCACGCGCACGATCAGGCCGGAGCGTTCGAGCTTGTCGAGCTCGCTGGTCAGCGTGGTCTTGTCGAGGCCCAGCATGGCGCCGAGCTTGAGC
>JASLAV010000014.1 GCA_030146905.1 Lentzea sp.
CGGGCGATCGAGGACATGGTCACCCAGTCCTCCGGCCCGTACTTCGCCGTCCTCTACGGCATGGTCCTCAAGGCCCGCACCCTGCAGGACCAGCCCTTCCACAGCGCCCGCGAGGAGCTCGCGAGGACCGCGAGCATGCTCGAGAACACCAGGCGCACCAACAACGCCCTGCGCAAGGCCACGAAGGTCGTCCTGGAACACGTGGACGCGGCGCGGGACATCACCCACGCCCTCGCCGGCGCGGAAGAGGGCGACCGCCGGTACCGCGCCAAGAGCCGGGCGCTGGGCGAGCACACGGCGAACCTGCTGCACGACGGCGACACGGTCATGACCCACTGCTGGGCAGACCTCTACCTGACCGAGACGGTCAGAGCGGCTCAGCACCAGGGCAAGCGGCTCCGGTTCTTCTGCACCGAGACCAGGCCCTACCTGCAGGGAGCCCGGCTCACCGCCGAGACGTTGGTCGAGATGGGCGTCGACACCACGCTCATCACGGACGGCATGGGCGCCGCGGTCCTGCAAAGCGGCGAGGTCGACGCATTGGTCACGGCGGCCGATCGCGTCACCATGGACGGGCACGTCGTCAACAAGGTCGGCACACTGGGTCTTGCGGTGGCCGCGCACGCGTTCGGCGTACCGTTCCACGCCCAGGTGCAGGCACCCGACCTGCTGGCACCGACGACGGACCACGTCGAGATCGAGTACCGCGACGGCGCCGAGGTGCTGCGGGTGCTCGGCAGACCCAGTGCCACGCCGAGGGTGAAGGGGCTGTACCCGGCGTTCGACGTGACGCCGCCGCGGTTCGTGACGGACGTGGTGACCGACCGGGGTGTCTACGGCGCCGGGGAGCTGGACAAGTACTACGAGGGAGAACAGCGGTGAGCAAGTGGGTCGTGCTCGACATCGAGGGCACGCTGAGCGCGACGGACCAGGTGCTGGTCGTCCTCTACGACTACGCGCGCCCGCGGCTCGGGCCGTGGATCGAGCAGCACGGTGACGACCCGGTGGTCGCCGACGCCGTGCGGCAGATCAAGGAGCTCGCGGGACACGACGACGTCGTCAAGGCGCTGCACGACTGGATGGACGCCGACCAGAAGGTCACGCCGCTCAAGACGTTGCAGGGCCTCATCTGGCAGCAGGGCTACGCGCAGGGCGACCTGGTGGCGGAGTTCTTCCCGGACGTCGTCCCCGCGCTGCGCAAGTGGCACGACGACGGCGTGAAGCTCGCGATCTTCAGCTCGGGCTCCGTCGCGGGCCAGGTCGCGTTCTTCCGGCACACCACCGACGGCGACCTGACCCCGTTGCTGGAGCACCACTTCGACACGGTCAACGCCGGCCCGAAGCGCGAGGCCGCGTCGTACCACAAGATCGCCTCGGTGCTGCGGAGCGACGACATCACCTTCTACAGCGACGTTCCCGCCGAGCTGCACGCCGCGCAGGAGGCGGGCTGGAAGACGGTCGGCGTCGCACGAGCCGGTGAGCCGTACGGCAACGCCGACTTCACGCCCCACCCGACGGTCTGGGAGCTGTCGTGACGGCGGAGCTCGCCCGCGAGTGCGCCCGGTACGCGCAGATGGGCTGGATGCGCGGCACGAGCGGCAACCTCTCCGTTGTCCTGCAACGGGATCCGCTCCGCCTCGCGGTCACGGTCAGCGGCGTCGACAAGGGTGAGATCACCGCTGAGGACAGCGTCGTCATCGACGAGGACGGCGCCGCGGTCGGCAGCGACAAGGTCCCGTCGGCCGAAGCAGGCCTGCACGCCAGGATCGCGCGGGTCGCCGGAGCGGGCGCCGTCGTGCACGTCCACGCGCTCGCGCCGGTCATCGCGGCCGAGCACTGGCCGAACGGCGTGGTGCTCCAGGACCTGGAGATGCTCAAGGGCTTCGGCCGCCACGACCACGAGGAGGTCGTGATCCCGGTCGTGCGGAACTCGCAGGACATGGTGGAGCTGGGCGACGCGTTCGAGAAGGGCTTCGACCCGAGGACGCCCGCGCTGCTCGTGGCACGGCACGGCGTGTACGTGTGGGGCGACGACCTGGTGCAGGCCCGGCACCGCCTGGAATGCCTGGAGTGGCTGCTGCGCTTCAAGGTGGAGACGCGAGACATCTTTACGGGGAGGCACGCATGACGCTGCTGACGGTGTGGCCGGACTCCGGCCCTGACGAGGTCCTCGTCCGCACGACGGACCCGGAGGAGATCGCCACCGAGCTCAAGGAGCACGGCGTGCGCTTCCACCGGTGGTCCGTTGTGGACGGTGTGACGGCTGAGAACGCCTTGCAGGTCTACGAGTCCGACGTCGCCCGCGTCAGCGAGACGGAGGGTTACACCTACGTCGACGCGATGGAGATGGCCCCCGCGGACACCGACGAGTACCGCGCGAAGGCCGTCGAGTTCCGCAACAGGTTCCTCGCCGAGCACACGCACGACGACGACGAGGACCGCTACTTCGCCCGCGGCGCCGGCGTCTTCTACCTGCACATCGGCGACAAGGTGTACGCGGTGTTCTGCACGGCGGGCGACCTGCTGAGCGTTCCGGCGAACACGACGCACTGGTTCGACATGGGCACGGAACCCGACTACGTGTCGATCCGGTTCTTCCACGACGACGACGGCTGGGTCGGCAACTTCACCGGCAGCGACATCGCCACGAAGTTCCCGACCTTCGACGAGCTGCGTTCAGGG
>JASLAV010000018.1 GCA_030146905.1 Lentzea sp.
CTGGACAAGGCGTTCGCGCTGATCGAGGAGTGGACGGAGAAGCACACCAAGTGGGAGGTGATGGACAAGCTCAACGCCCACAACATCCCGTGCGGACCCATCCTGTCCACCAAGGAGATCATCGAGGACGAGACGCTGGCCCAGCTCGGCACCGTGGTCGAGGTCGACCACCCGGAGCGCGGCAGGTTCAAGACGGTCGGCAACCCGCTCAAGCTCTCCGACTCCGCGGTGGAGGTCCAGCGCCCGCCGCTGCTCGGTGAGCACAACGACGAGGTGCTCGGCGCGCTCGGCTACAGCGCGGACCGGCTGGCAGGGCTGCGCGCCGCAGGCGTCATCTGAATCCGCCCAGAACACCCCCAGGGAGACGAGATCTCATGCCGGACAACGGCTACGACCGCGCCGCGGTCGAGAACGTACTCGCGAAGGTGCGGGCGGAGGGACGGTCCTCGCTCACCGCACCCGAGGGCAAGCGGGTCTGCGACGCCTACGGGATCGCGACCCCCGCCGAGGCGCTGGCGAAGTCGTCGGAGGGCGCTGTCGCGTTCGCCGAGGAGATCGGCTACCCGGTTGTGCTCAAGATCGTCTCACCGGACATCCTGCACAAGACCGAGGCCGGCGGCGTGCTGGTGGGGCTGAAGAACTCGGCGGAGGTCGCCGAGGGCTACCGCACGATCATCCACAACGCCAGGAACTACAAGGGCGACGCCGACATCACCGGTGTCCAGGTCCAGCAGCAGCTGCCGACCGGGAACGACGTCCACGAGGTGATCGTGGGCGCCGTGACCGACGAGACGTTCGGCAAGATCGTCGCGTTCGGCCTGGGCGGCGTGCTGGTCGAGGTGCTCAAGGACGTCACGTTCCGGCTGGCGCCCACGAGCCCCGCCGAGGCGCTGTCGATGGTCGACGGCATCGCGGCAGCGGAGATCCTGCGCGGTGTCCGCGGCGCGCGGGGCGTCGACGCCGGCAGGATCGCCGACCTGATCCACCGCGTCTCGGACCTCGTCACGGACTTCCCGCAGCTCGCGGAGGTCGACCTCAACCCCGTGCTGGCCACGCCCTCCGGGGCGACCGCGGTCGACGTCCGCATCCTGGTGGACGAGGACGCCGCCAAGGTGCCGCACCGGTTCACGCAGGACGAGATCCTCGCCTCGATGAACCGGATCATGAAGCCGTCCGCCGTGGCCGTGATCGGCGCCTCGAACGAAGAGGGCAAGATCGGCAACTCGGTGATGAGGAACCTCGTCAACGGCGGCTACCGGGGCGAGATCTACCCGATCAACCCCAAGGCGGACGAAATCGGAGACCGCAAGGCCTTCGCGAGCATCGCCGACGTACCGGGGGACATCGACGTCGCGGTCTTCGCCATCCCGGCGAAGTTCGTCCCCGCGGCGTTGGAGGAGGTCGGGAAGAAGGGCGTCGCCGGCGCGATCATGATCCCGTCCGGCTTCGGCGAGACGGGCAACGTCGAGCTGCAGGACGAGATCGTCGCGATCGCCCGCAAGCACGGCGTCCGCATCCTCGGCCCGAACATCTACGGCTACTACTACACGCCGGAGAACCTCTCGGCGACCTTCTGCACCCCGTACGACGTCAAAGGCGGCGTCGCCCTGTCGTCGCAGAGCGGCGGGATCGGCATGGCGATCCTCGGTTTCAGCCGTTCCTCGGGAATGGGTGTCTCCGCGATCGTCGGTGTGGGCAACAAGGCCGACATCGACGAGGACGACCTGCTGACGTTCTTCGAGCAGGACCCGAACACCCAGCTCGTCGCGATGCACCTGGAGGACCTGAAGGACGGTCGTTCCTTCGCGGAGACGGCGAAACGCGTCTCGCAGAAGAAACCGGTCGTCGTGCTCAAGGCGGGACGAACCGCGCAGGGCGCCAAGGCCGCCAGTTCGCACACCGGCGCGCTGGCGGGCAACGACCGGGTCTACGACGACATCCTCAGGCAGAGCGGCGTGATCCGCGCACCCGGCCTGAACGACCTGCTGGAGTACGCGCGCGGCATTCCGCTGCTGGCCACGCCGAAGGGCGAGAACGTCGTCATCATCACGGGCGCGGGCGGCTCCGGTGTGCTGCTGTCGGACGCCTGTGTGGACAACGGGTTGTCGCTCATGAGCATCCCCGACGACCTGGACGCGGCGTTCCGGAAGTTCATCCCCCCGTTCGGCGCGGCCGGCAACCCGGTCGACATCACCGGCGGGGAACCGCCCTCGACGTACCGGAACACGATCGCGCTCGGTCTCGCTGACGAGCGCATCCACTCGTTGATCCTCGGCTACTGGCACACCATCGTCACGCCGCCGATGGTGTTCGCGAAGCTCGTGGTCGACGTCGTGGAGGAGTACCGGTCCAACGGCATCCACAAGCCCGTCGTCGCCTCGCTCGCCGGTGACGTGGAGGTCGAGGAGGCCAGCGAGTACCTGTACCGGAACGGGGTGGTTGCTTATCCGTACACAACGGAGAAGCCTGTCGCAGTACTGGGTGCGAAGTACCGGTGGGCCCGTGCTGCCGGCTTGCTTTAGGTAGACGTGAGCGGTTTCCGTTGCACTGCGGCGGAAACCGCTCATGAGCTTGCAAGGGAGTGATGGCCCGTCCGCGACCGTGACACGCCCACGGTCGCGAACCCGCCAGGGAGGTCAACGAAGACAGCCGGTCCTCTGGAGGTTGTTAACCGTGGATGATCCAAATCTGGCAGCTCGCACGGAAGTCGGCACGCCCCCTGAGAAGGAGCGAGTCTGGCCCGCGGGCAAGCTGGAAGCGATGCCCATCAGGAAACTGCCCGACGCGCCACCGTCGATCCACCTGCTGGGCCCCACCGTCTTCCTGGTGGCACTCGGCGTGGGCATGGGCGAGGCCTACATGTGGCCCCGGCTCGTGCTGTTGTTCGGTCCGGACATCCGATGGCTCTTCCTGATCGGCGTGACGCTGCAGGCCGTCGTGATGCTGGAGATGGCCCGGTACGCCATGGCGACGGGCGAGAGCATCTTCTTCGGCGCGGCCCGCGTGTTCAAACCGATCATGTGGTTCTTCTTCATCGTCGCGATGGCCGTCTACATCTGGCCCGGACACCTCTCCGCGGGCGCGGCGGCGCTGGAGCGGATCACCGGCATACCGTGGACGATCTCGGCCTGTGTGGGCCTGATCCTGGTCGGTGTGCTGTTCAGCTTGGCGAAGGTCATCTACAACCTTCTCGAGAACCTGCTGTCCATCCTCATCGGCGTGCTCGTCGTCAGCACCGCCATCGTCGCGGCGATGGTCGGCACGTGGCAGGACCTGGTCACCACGGTGACCGGCATGTTCCAGTTCGGCTACCTGCCGGCGGAGGCGCTGTCGGCGACGTGGTTCCCGGTCATCGTCGGATCGATCGCCTTCGCGGGCCCGTCCGGCATGCAGCAGATGTGGTACACGCTGCACCTGCGCGACAGCGGCGCCGGCATGGGCGCGCACATCCCGAAGGTGCGCGGTCTGCGGCACGCGGGCAAAGAGGAGGAGATGCCCAGCCGCGGCTTCATGTTCGACACCTCGGACCCGGCCGAGATGGCGAAGTGGAAGGGCTGGCGGCGCTGGGTGACGTTCGACGCGCTGCTGCTCTTCTGGGGCATCACGATGCTCGTCACCGTCTCCTTCACCGTCCTCGCCCAGGCGGCCAACCGGGAGAGCCCGAACGTGAAGGCGCTGATCGAGGCCGGCGAACGGGAAGCGGCGCTCAACGGCATGTCGGACGCCTTCGCCTCCGCCGGCGGACCGGTCCTCGGCGCGGTCTTCCTCGGGTTCATCGCGTTGATCGGCCTGAACGCCACGCTGGGCCTCTTCGACTCGTTCTCCCGCGGCCAGGCCGACATGGCCTACCACTTCGTGCGCGGCGCGAAGCGGTTCGGCATGTCGCACCTCTACGCGGGGTTCCTGTGGGGCGTCATCACGTTCGGCATCATCATCCTGCTGTGGGGACCGGCGGACGGACCGGGAGCGATCCTCGACGTCCTCGCGTTCCTGTCGACGTTCGCGATGGGCGCGTACTGCGTGGTGCTGCTGCTCGTGAACAACCGGATGCTGCCGAAACCCATCCGGCCGAAGCTGATCACGAACATCATCATCGGGCTGGGCGCCGTGTTCTACCTCGGCATGCTCTTCTACAGCCTGGTGCGCTTCGGCGTCGTGGTGGACTGATGGAGACCAGGGAGGCAATCCCGGGTGCGGCGGTCGGACTCGCCGCAGGGGTCGTCGCGGGTGGGCTGGCGGCCGTGGTCGGCCAGCCCCTCTCGTGGGCGGCGGTCACCACGCTCGCGCTCGGCGTGCCGCTCGCGGTGCTCGGTGGCGGACTCGGCGTCCTGCTGGCGTCCGGCCGGCTCCCGCGCGGGCGGTTCGCCCCCGTCGCGCTGTTCTGGCTGGCGGGTTTCCCGCTGGCCAGGCTGGTGCACGAGATCTCCGTGAGCGTGGTGCTCACCGGCCAGGTCCGGTTTCCCCCGGACCTGGCGGGCTTCCTCGCCTACCAGGGGATCGTGAGCCTCGGCTGGGCGATCGGTTTCCTGTGGCTGCACGAGCGGATCGCACTGCGCCTGCGCATGCGCGCCGCCGCTGCCGCCACGTCCCGCTGACCTTCCGCCGGAGGAGCGAGAATGCTGGATCTACCTGTCTGGGTGTGGGCCGCGACGATGGGCGGCATCGCCGCCATCATCGCGTTCGACTTCTACCTGGTGGTGCGCAAACCGCACGAACCGTCGTTCCGCGAGTCGTTGTACTGGGTGCTCTTCTACGTCGGCCTGGCCGTCCTGTTCGGGCTCGGCGTCACGGTGTTCGCCGGGCCCGGTCACGGCGGCGAGTTCTTCGCCGGCTGGATCACCGAGTACTCGCTGAGCGTCGACAACCTGTTCGTGTTCGTGATCATCATGGCCAGGTTCGCCGTGCCGCGGGAGTACCGGCAGAAGGTGCTCATCGTCGGCATCATCCTGGCCCTGTTGCTGCGAGCGGTGTTCATCGCGCTCGGAGCGCAGGCGATCTCGCGGTTCGACTGGCTGTTCTACTTCTTCGGCGCCTTCCTGATCTTCACCGCGTGGAAGCTGGTGAAGCAGGACGAGACCGAGGAGGCGGACGTCCCGGAGAACGCCGCCCTGCGCGCGGTGAAGAGGTTCCTGCCGGCGACCACGATCTACCACGGTGCCTCGCTGACGACGCGCATCGACGGCAAGCGCGTGGTCACGCCCATGCTGATCGTCATGGTCGCGGTCGGCACCACGGACCTGCTGTTCGCGGTCGACTCGATCCCGGCGATCTTCGGCCTCACCAAGGAGCCCTACCTGGTGCTGACCGCCAACGCGTTCGCGTTGATGGGCCTGCGCCAGCTGTTCTTCCTGGTGGGCGGCCTGCTGGACCGCCTGGTGCACCTGAGCAAGGGTCTCGCGGTGGTGCTCGCGTTCATCGGGTTCAAGCTCATCTTCGAGGCGATGCACCACCACGGCGTCTCGTGGGCTCCGGAGAGCCCGATCGTGGTGTCTCTCGGGGTGATCGTGGTGACGCTCGCCATCACCACGGTGTGGAGCCTGCACACCTCCAGGCGGGCGGCCCGGTCGGCGGTGGAGGGTGCCGAGAGTGCGCAGAGGAGCGAGGACGCTCCCGTGAAGGACTCTCAACCGTGAATCGTGTGGCCTTCGGAGTCC
>JASLAV010000086.1 GCA_030146905.1 Lentzea sp.
TGCAGTTGCTTGCCGAACCGGATTGGCGCGGTGCTGAACCACGGGCGCTGTGGGAGTATGCCGTGCTGGCCGAGGATTGGGAGACCTCGCCGGACCAGGACAGATGCCGTCGTTGGTCGCTCGTGGCGACGGCCGTGGAGGGTCACGCTCTGATACTCGACCGAGACCATGCAGGTGAACCACGTATCCGCCTCGAGTCCCTCGGTCAACGCGCTCGCAGATGATCGACGCGGCCTCAGCTCGGGGAGTTGCTGCCGCCGCAGCTGCGCGAGCGCCTGGCGGACGTCTTCCCGGACGGCGACACGGGCACGGCCGAAGTCCCGGCGGTGCCCGCGTGAAAGGGGAAAAGGGGGAAGTGAGACCCAAACTGAGAAACAGAGGCCCGGTACCAAGCGGTACCGGGCCTCTGAGCAGTGCGCTCGGCAGGATTCGAACCTGCAACCTTCTGATCCGTAGTCAGATGCTCTATCCGTTGAGCTACGAGCGCGAGCTATTCAATTGTAACCGATCCCCTAGAGGCTCGGCCTTGCGGAGGCTCCGGGATTTGAACCCGGGATGGGGGGTTACCCCAAACCGCATTAGCAGTGCGGCGCCATAGACCAGACTAGGCGAAGCCTCCCGGGACCATCCTCGGCCACGACGCATAGGTTACACAGGTCCTCAACCGACTTGCAAAACGCCCCCCTGCCGACCCCGAACGCGCTGGTCAGAGCACATGCGGAAGGGCGGAGGAGGGCGCTAAAGCCCAGGTCGCGGGAGATGAAGTGACCTAGATCATTCCGCGGCGAGTTCCAGGAACGGTTGGAGGGATTCCGGATTGCGCAGCGCTCCCCTGCTCACGGCCTTCTCGGGGTCCGCTCCCGCGAGGATCTTCTTGACCGGGACCTCGCACTTCTTGCCGTTCAGCGTTCGCGGGATCTCGGCGACGGCGACGAAGCGGTTCGGGACGTGGCGCGGGGACAGCGAAGCGCGCAGTTCCTTGCGCAGCAAAGGTTCCACGTCGGCGAGCGAGACGCCGTCCAGCACGACGAAGCAGAGCAGTTCGCCTTCCGTGACGCCGGACGTGTCGATCACCAGGGAGTCGGCTACGCCGTCGACGGACTCGACCACGCGGTAGAACTCCGAGGTGCCCATGCGGACGCCGCCGCGGTTCAGGGTCGAGTCGGAGCGGCCGTAGATCACCGCCGAGCCCCGCGGGGTGATGCGGATCCAGTCGCCGTGGCGCCAGATTCCGGGATATGTGTCGAAGTACGCGTCGCGCAACCGCGAGCCGTCGGTGTCGCCCCAGAAGTAGACCGGCATCGACGGCATGGGCTTGGTGATCACGAGCTCGCCCACCTCGTCGTCCAGGGCGTTGCCCGCTTCGTCGTAGGCGAGGACCGAGGCGCCCAGTGCCCGGCAGGAGAGTTCGCCCAGCCACACCGGGCGGTCGGGTGAGGCCGCCACGAAGGCCGTGCAGAGGTCGGTGCCGCCGGAGACGGACGCGATCTGGACGTCCTCGCCGATGGCGGAGGCGATCCAGCGGAAGCCTTCCGGCGTCAGGGGTGCGCCGGTCGAGCCGACCACGCGCAGGCCCGTCAGGTCGTAGGTCGCGGACGGGTCGAGGCCTTCCTTCAGGCACGACTGGACGTACGGGGCCGAGGTGCCGAAGTAGGTGACGCGGTGCTGTTCTGCCAAGTGCCACAACGTGTTCAGCGACGGATAGGCGGGACTGCCGTCGTACAGGACGATGGTCGTGCCCACCAGCAGGCCGCCCACCAGGTAGTTCCACATCATCCAGCCGGTGGTGGTGAACCAGAAGAAGCGGTCGCCCGGCCCCAGGTCGCCGTGCAGGGCCAGCATCTTCAGGTGTTCCACGACGATGCCGCCGTGGCCCTGGACGATGCCCTTGGGCAGGCCGGTGGTGCCGGACGAGTAGAGCACCCACAGCGGGTGGTCGAACGGCACCGGGGTGAACTCCAGCGCCGCGCCGTCGTTGGCCGCCAGCAGTTCCGCGAACGACAGCGTGTCCGGCAGTGACGAGCCGTTGTCCAGGTAGTCGATCAGGACGGTGGCGCGCAGGCCCGGCAGCTGCGAGCGGATCTCCTCCACGACCGGGCGGCAGTCGAACGACCGTCCGTTGTAGACGTAGCCGGAGACCGCGACGAACACCGCCGGCTCGATCTGGGTGAAGCGGTCGGCGACGGCTCGCGCGCCGAAGTCCGGGGAGCACGACGACCACGTGGCGCCCAGGGAGGCGGCCGCCAGGAAGGCGATCAGGGCCTCGGGGGCGTTCGGGACGAGTGCCACCACCCGGTCACCTTCGGAGACGCCCAGAGAGGCCAACGCGGCCCGAAAAGCGGCCACGCGCGAACGCAGCGCACCGAACGTCAAAGAAGATGCGACGCCGTCTTCCCGATGGAAGATCACGGCGAGGTCGTCGTCACCGCCGCGGCGCAACGCGTGCTCGGCGTAGTTCAGCGTCGCACCGGGGAACCACCGCGCTCCCGGCATCTCCGGCGAGCCCAGCACCCGCTCGGGAGCGCTGTGGAACCGGACGTCGAAGTACGCGGCCACGGCGCCCCAGAACCCCTCGAGGTCGGAGACCGACCACTCCCACAGCGACTCGTAGTCGGGGAAGTCGTGGCCGCGTTCAGAGCGCAACCACGTCCTGAAGGCGGTCATCCCGTTGTCCCTCGTGGGGTCGGGGCGCCACAGCAGTTCGACGTCGGTGTCGGTCATGCCCCATGTCTAGTTGAGGCGCAACCGCACGTCCATGTGTGATTGGCGGACTTGCCCCAGCTCACCTGTGTGGGTAGCGCTACCCCGCCGCCAGCAGCTCGTCGACGGCGTTCGTCAGCCGCACCGCGTCGGTCGGGGCCAGCACGAGCCAGTCGTTCTGCCTGCGCAGGAGGTAACGGCCCTCGCGGGTGTCCAGCCACGACACCGAACGGCCGGTCGGGCGCGGGACGCCGTCGCGGTTGCGGGCGGTCAGGCCCAGCTCGCCGCCGCCGATGCGGGACGTGACGAGGCGCAGCAACGTGTGCGCCTCCGGTTCGCGGATGCCGGCGTCGCGCAGGACCTCCAGGAACGCCTGCTTGCCCTCCTGCTCACCCGCCCTGCCCGCGCGGACGTAGTCGTCCCAGCGCACGTTCACGGCACGGCCGGTGCCCGGCGCGAGGCCCGGCAACGACGACACCGTGGCCGAGGCCAGCGAGGTCGGGCGGAACGAGTACAGGTGCACCTCGCCGTTCACGCGGGCGGCGAAAGCTCCGCCCCAGCCCGCGCAGGCGATGCCACGGGCCAGTTCGGCGCCCTTGAAGTACGCGATCTCCAGCGCGCGGTCGAACTCGCCGAGGCCGCTGATCAGCGCGCGGAGGTCCGGGTCCGGACGCTGCACGGTGCCCAGCCTGCGAGCGTGCAGCGTGCGCGAGCTCTCCTCGACGAGGCGCTGCCGCGCCGCTCGGGTGGCCCCGAAGTGGGGCGTTCCGAGCGGCACGGTGCGGTCCTCGCCGTGCACGGCTTCCCACAGCAGGAAGAACTCCTGAGAGCTCACCGTGAACTGGCGATCGGTCACTGACCGATCACCGGCGGGGCCGCCTTGCGGTCCACTCCGAAGACGTTGTCGTCCTCTTCCAGGTAGCTCGCGCTCTTGTGCTCGCGCGAGTCGTCACGGCCACCGGCCGCTCCGGGGGCACCGGCCATCGGCGCGGCACCCATCGCGAGCGGGTTCTGGAACGCCTTGGTCTGGTTGCCGGCCGGCTGCGACGCGGCAGCCGCCGCGGCACCGGCGCCACCGCGCGAACCCTCGCTCACACCGGCAGCGCCACCGGCGACACCGGGGCCGCCGGGGCCGCCGGGACCACTCGCGCCACCACCGCCCTGACCGCCGGAGCCCGGGCTGAACGGACGGGCCATGCCCGTGCCGCCGCCGAAACCGCCGCCGCCACCACCACGTCCACCACCGCCACCGCCGCCGAACCGCGACGACGTGCTCGTGGTGCCGCGGTTCTGGTTGGTCGTGCCGGGGGTCGCCACCGGGGCGCCCGTGGCACCGCCGGGGGTCGTGTCCGGGGTGCCCGGCGTGCGGGTTCCGCCGAGGTCGGGGTTGACCGGCGTCGGGTTGATCGGGTTCACCGGAGGCGTGAACTGCTGCGGCACGGTCTGGTCGACCGCGGCCGAGTCGCGCTGGAACGCCGCCATGACGTCCGCCGCGCGGCGGTGCGAGGCGTCGCTGGCCGCGAGGGCCTCGACGGGGCTGGTGCCGATGGCCGCGAAGCCGCTGAACTCACCCGTCGACCGCACCAGGCCCGCGTCCTGCACACCCGGCACGGAGCCGAACCCGTCGACCTGGTCGATCGTGGTCAGCCGGTCGGCAGGGCGCAGAACCGCGCTGGGCGCCTGCACGTCGCCCGCCGCCGGCGTCTCCGGGGGCGCCGGAGGCGGCGGCATCGCGGCACGGGCCGCCTCGACGTTGCTCGTCTCGAGCGTGATGGCGGCGGAGACCTTGGTCGCGTAGTTCGCGGTGTCGTCGACCCAGTTGGTGACCTCGGTCAGACCGTCACGGGCGAGGCGCGCCGACTCGCTGTCCCAGCCGACGCTCGAGTCCTCGACGGCCTTGAGCAGGTTCACGCGCACGGCGGCGATGTCCTCGCCGATCTTCTGCCAGTTCGTGGCCGCGGCCTGCGCACCGGCGAGGTTCACGCCCGTGTGCACCATCTTGTAGAGCGCCTCGTGCGAGTAGGTCATCCAGTCGACCGGCTCGTGCAGGAGGCTGCGGTCGTACTTGTTGTCGTTGTGGTGGTGCGACCCGTTGCCGCCCTTGTTGTCGTTCGACCCGTAGCTCACCAGGACCCCCCGGCGTTCTTCATGGACTGCTCGGCCTGTTCGTCGGCATCGCGGATGTTGTCGCGGTTGCGGCTCAGCGCGTTGCTGATGTCGTCGAGGACCTTGAAGAGGTCCAGCAGGGCCTTGGCGGCACCGGAGTCCTCACCGACGGCGAGGTCGGCGAACCGCGCGCTGATCGCCTTGGCGACGGGGTTCTCCCCCAGTTGCAGCGGCGTGGCCAGTTGGTCGGTCGCGCGTTTCCACAGGTCCATGACCTGGTCGCGCGCGGCGTCGACGGCCTTGATCAACGCGTCGGCCGCGTCGAAGTCGAGCGTCAGCTTGCCGCTGTCCGCCGCCTGGTCGAGCTTGGCCGCGGCGTCGCTCGCCTCCGCCTTGTCGACCAGCATCTGCTGCTGGAGGGCGGGTTTCGCCGCCGCCAGCTGCTCAGCCGTGATCGGCACGGTGGTCGACGTGGTCGTCGCGGTAGTCGGGTCGGGCGTCACCACAGGTACCGCCCCCGTGCCTGTCGTCGTGCCACTCGTCCCGGTGCCTTCAGCCATCCCTCACAACCCCCTGCACTGCATAACTCGTCACCGCAGCACTGGGCGTTACGCACCGCTACACCCAGTCGGCCGTCCGAAGCACCACTTAGATGTACCCGGACGACGGTTCGGTTCCAATCCGCCGGAAAGACCCCTTACCTCATGTGAGCGTCGAACCAGTTCAACGCACGAACCCACGCCTCGTCACTGGAAACGTCGAAGCGGACCACATCTGACGCGGTTTCGGAACTGATCACAGCATCACGAAGCTTGCTCACTTCCTCCGAGTCGTCGTCGCGGTACATGCCGAGCCACGGGCACGACAGGTCGGCGGCGACGTCCACCAGCGCGGGCAGCCCGTCCGAGAGCGGCTCCAGGATTCCCGGCCCCTGCACCGTGACCGCGGCCCCGATCGTGCGACTGGCGGCTACGACCATCGCGACGGTGCCACCGATGTCGAAGCCGACGACACCCATGCGGTCCGCGCTCACGCCCCGCTGGCCGAGCCACACGAACGCGACGTCGGTGTCGGCGAGCAGGCGGTCGCCGGAGAGCTTGCTGACCTGGTCCCGGATGTTGTCGCCGTGCACGCGGTCCTCGTCGTAGAGGTGTGGCGCGATGGCGAGCCATCCCTCGCCGGCCAGGCTGCTGACGAGCGTGCGCACACCCGCGGTGATGCCGCGGGCCTCGTGCAGCACCACGAGACCGCCACGTACGGCGGAGTCGGGTTCGGCGATCGTCACCCGCAGCTCACGGCCGTCGGTGAGGGAAAGCGTCTCGATGCGGGTAATGGTCATGACCCACCCTCGCACGCCGGGGTGAACTCCAGTCAACGTGACCAATCGGACGGAGCAGTGCGAGGATCGGACCATGACCGTGCGAACTCGTGCCGACCTGGCGTCCCTGCCGTCCTACGTGCCAGGCAGGACCATTCCCGGCGCCATCAAGCTCGCGAGCAACGAGGTGTCCGCAGGACCGCTGCCGAGCGTCGTCAAGGCGATCGCCGACGCGGCCACCGCCATCAACCGGTACCCGGACTCGGGCTCCACCGAGCTCACCGGCAGGCTCGCCGACAAGCTCGGCGTCCCCGCCGACCACCTCGCCATCGGCTGCGGCTCGGTGACCCTGTGCCAGCAGCTCGTCCAGGCCACCTGCACCGAGGACGACGAGGTGCTGTTCGCCTGGCGGTCGTTCGAGGCGTACCCGATCGTCACGCACGTCGCGGGCGCGAAGCAGATCCGCGTGCCGTTGACCTCCGAGCACGTGCACGACCTGGACGCGATGGCCGCGGCGATCACGCCGAACACGCGCATGATCTTCGTCTGCAACCCCAACAACCCGACCGGCACCGCGCTGCGCACCGAGGAGATCGAGGCGTTCATCGCGCGCGTGCCGGACGACGTGCTCGTGGTGCTCGACGAGGCCTACAAGGAGTTCGTCGACGACGCGCACGTCCCGGACGGCGTCGAGCTCGCGAAGCAGATGTGGGCGTCGGGCCGCGACAACGTGGCGGTGCTGCGGACGTTCTCCAAGGCGTACGGCCTCGCCGGTCTGCGGATCGGCTACGCGGTGGCGCCGCCGCACGTCGCCGAGGTGCTGCGCAAGGTCTACGTGCCGTTCTCGGTCAACGCGCTCGCGCAGGTGGCCGCGATGGCCTCGCTGGACGCCGAGGACGAGCTGATGGTCCGCTGCCGCGGGATCGTCGCGGAACGCACGCGGGTGCGCGGCGAGCTGATGGCGATGGGCTACGAGGTGCCGGAGACCCAGGCGAACTTCGTGTGGCTGCCGCTGGGCGAGCGCACCGCGGAGTTCAACGAGCACTGCCTGGCGCACAAGGTCGTCGTGCGCGCGTTCGTGGGCGAGGGCACCCGCGTGACGATCGGCGAGCCGGACGAGAACGACGCGTTCCTGGCGGCCGCCCGCGCGTTCGCCCTCTGAGAACCGCTACCTGGTGAGCAGCTGAACGATCGCCGCGACTCCCACCACCACGATGACGCCGCGCAGCACGGCGGGTGGGAGTTTGCGGCCGATCTTGGCACCGATCTGCCCGCCGACGACGGACCCGACGGCCAGCAGCAGCACCACCAGCCACGCCACGTCGGCGATGAAGATGAACAGCACGCCGGCGACGAGGTTCACGAACGCGGTCAGCACGTTCTTCAGCGCGTTCATCCGCTGCAGGTGCTCGCTGACGAGCACCCCCATGATCCCCATGACCAGCACGCCCTGCGCGGCACCGAAGTAACCGCCGTAGATGCCTGCGGCGAACACGCCGATCCACAGCAGCACGCCGCCGTCGTTGTCCTCGTTGCGCCGGTGCGAGAGCTTGCGGTTGAGCCACGGCTGGATGACCACGAGGACCAGCGCGATCACGATCAGCACCGGCACGATCGCGGTGAAGGCCTTGTCCGGCAACGTCACCAGCAGGATCGCGCCGATGACCGCGCCGAGGATCGACGCGGGCAGCAGCCGCTTGACGCGGTCCGCCTGCCCCTTGAGCTCCTCGCGGTAACCCCACGCACCCGACAGCGAACCGGGCACGAGACCCAGGCTGTTGGACACGTTCGCGACCACGGGCGGGTAACCGACGGCGAGCAGCACCGGGAAGGTCACGAGCGTGCCGCTGCCGACGACGGTGTTGATGCCGCCTGCGAACACACCCGCGATGACCACCGCGATTGCTTCCCAGACCGTCATGTCACCCCCTGGTACCCGATGGCTAGCGACGCTAACACCCCGTTCGGACCAGCGAAGTGTGGCGCTCACGACAGCAGGGCCGGCACTCAGCGTGAGTGC
>JASLAV010001055.1 GCA_030146905.1 Lentzea sp.
GACGATCTCCACCAGCCCGAACAGGCCGAGCTTGTCGGCCGCTACGGCGAACGGGTAGAGGAAGACCATTTCGATGTCGAACAAGATGAACAGCATCGCCGTCAGGTAGTAGGCGACGGGCATGCGCCCACCACCCACGACAGGCTGCGGGCTCGGCTCGATGCCGCACTCGTACGCGTCGAGCTTCGCCCTGTTGTAGCGGCGGGGTCCGATGTAGGGGGCCGCGGTCACCGAGAACAGTGCGAACGCCCCCGCGAGCGCGAACATCAATACGAGGGGGAGGTAGGGGTCAAGCACGGTCCGTCGTCCTTTCCTCGCGGTCGAGGCGCACCCTAAGGGTGTTGTTCTTCGACACGTTTGTTAGGCGGACCTAACAAACGCTTGTGAAACAGTTCACAAGCTTGATCAGACTGTTGTGAAGTGATTCACAAGCTCGATCGCCAGTGTAGAACGCCTGTAAATGACCTGGATCACAGGGTCTGACCTGGCTCTTTAACATGACGGACACAAACGAAACGGCACCGGCTCGTATTGAGCCGGTGCCGTCACCTGTTCGGAGTAATTCAGGCGGTCGGAGCGAGCTTCGTGGCGGCCACGATCAGGCGGTCCATTGAGTCGCCGTCCTTGGGGTCGTAGAGGCCCGCGAGCAGCTTGAGCACGAGTTTCATCAGCCGTTTCCGCGGCATTCCGTACTTCGTTGCGGTCCGCATGACCGCCGGATTCCCGATCAGCTTCGAGAAGACGTTGCCGAGCCGGTAGTAGCTGCCGAGCGCCTGTTCGATCCGGACGGGGTAGCCGTGCAGCGCCCGTTCACGGTTGACGCCGGTCCGCGCGAGGGCCTGGACGATGCTCTCGGACGCGATCTTGGCCGACTCCATGGCGTAGCCGATGCCCTCGCCGTTGAACGGGTTGACCATGCCGCCGGCGTCGCCGACGAGGACGAGGCCCGCCCGGTAGTGCGGCTTGCGGTTGAGGCCCATGGGCAGCGCGGCGCCGCCGATGCGGCTCGTCGCGTTCTCCTCGCGGAAGCCCCACTCCTCCGGCGTCGCCTCCAGCCACGACCGCAGGAGCTGGCGGTAGTCGGTGGTGCCGTAGGCCTTCGACGTGCTGAGGATGCCGAGGCCGACGTTCACGCTGCCGTCGCCCATGCCGAAGATCCAGCCGTAGCCGGGCAGCAGCTGGCCGTCCGGAGCCCACAGCTCCAGGTGCGACTCCAGGTAGTCGTCCTTGGTGCGCGGGCTCGCGTAGTAGCGGCGGACGGCGACGCCCATGGGCTTCGCGTCGTCCTTCTGCAGGCCGACGCTCAGCGCGAGCCTGGCGGACACGCCGTCGCAGCCGACGACGATCGGGGCGCGGTAGGTGACCGGCTTCTTCTCCGGTCCCTGCTTGCCCTCGACGCCGACGACCCTGCCGTTCTCGACGATCGCCCTGGTCACCGTCGTGTTCTCGTGCATGCGCGCGCCGGCGGCCTTGGCCGCGTTCGCGAGCATCTCGTCGAAGTCCATGCGCGGGCGCACGACGCCGTAGTTCGGGAACGTGGCCAGGTCCGGCCAGTCGAGCTCCATCGTGACGCCGCCGCCGACCACGCGCAGGCCCTTGTTGTGGAGCCAGCCGTTGCTCTCGCGGGTGTCGATGCCCAGGTCGATCAGCTGCTTCACGCCGCGGGGGGTGAGGCCGTCGCCGCAGACCTTCTCCCTGGGGAAGGTGCTCTTCTCCAGCAGCAGGACGTCGAGGCCTGCCCTGGCCAGGTAGGTCGCCGCGGTCGAGCCCGACGGTCCCGCCCCCACCACGATGACGTCGGCGTCCTCGTTGATCCCGCGCCTGCTCATCCAGACTCCCTAACGTGTGCCGTGACTCCTCCGCGACTCTAACCGGCGCTCGCTGAGACCAGGGCCGCCAGGCGCTCCCGCAGGTCCGGTGCGCGGTGGTCACCGCGCTCTTCGAGTACGAGCAGCGCCTCGCGCCAGCACGCCAGCGCCCGGTCCCGTGCGCCGAGCTGCCGCAGCGACTCGCCGAGCGTGTCGAGCACGAGCGCGTGGTTGCGCGGGTTGTCGC
Source organism: Lentzea sp. (assembly GCA_030146905.1). Next base: position 2,056 of record JASLAV010001055.1, read on the forward strand.
GCTTGTCCTCGTTCGCCAGCGCCCGCTCGCACAGCTCGACGGCCTCGGCGTGGGCTCCCGCCACCTGCCGGGCGCGTGCCATGGCGTGCCACCCGTAGCTCGTGTAGGTCTCCGCGTCACCGAGCAGTGCGAGGCTCCGTTCCGCGTGCAGGAGCGCCTTCTCGTGGTCACCGAGGCCCGCGTGTGCCCCGCTGAGGCAGAACTCGATGAAACTGCGCGTCCGCGTCGCCGCCCCGCTGACGGCGAGCGCGCTCTCCAGATCTGCCAGCGCGTCGGCGTACCGCCCCAGCTCCAGGTGGATCCAGGCCAGGTGACCGAGCACCTCCGCGATCAGCTGCGGGTCGCCGAGCTCGCGTGCCGCCGTGAGGTTGGCCCGGTACACCTCGACGGCGCGTGGCCAGTCGTTGACCATGCTCAGCAGGTTCCCGAGGGTCTGCGCCATCAGGCACTCCGCCCGCCTGTCACCGAACACCGCGGCCGCGCGCACGCCGATGCCGCACACCTCGAGCGCCTCGTCGAACCGGCCCACCAGTCCGAGCTGGCCGCTGGTGATGTCGGCGAGCAGCATCGTGATGCCCGGCAGGTCGTGGCGCGCCGCGGTCCTGACGAGCGCGACGGCGTTGTCGAAGTCCGCGTCCGCCCAGGCCCAGACCGCGTCCTCCGTGTCGAAGTCCAGCTCCAGCGCGGTGCTGGTGGCGACGCACGCGCTGACGTGCAGGCCGGCCCGTTCGGGGAAGAGCTTGAGGAAGGCCTTCCTGGCGTGGTGGGCGAACCATTCGAGGACGCGGTGAACGGCCTCGTCCCGGTCGTCGTCCTGTTCGGCGAGGTCGGCCGCGTACGCGCGCAACAGGTCGTGGCACGTGTAGCGGTCCTTGCCGGCCGGTTCGACCAGGTGCTGTGCGGCCAGCCCCGCCAGGAGCCTGCGCGCGGTGTGCGGATCGACGTCGCACAGCACGGCGGACACGTGCACGCCGAAGCTCTCCACCGGCAGCAGACCGATCCTGCGGAACATCAGCGCCTGGTCCGGTGGCAGTCGCCGGTAGGACCAGTCGAACACGGTCCGCACCGCGTGCTGCTCGTCGTCGGGGACGCTCAGC
>JASLAV010000147.1 GCA_030146905.1 Lentzea sp.
GACTCGTCCTTCATGACGGCGTCGAACTTCCTCGTGGACGGCGGCATCGCCGGCGCGTACGTGACACCGCTCTAGCCGTGGATGAACCCGCGCAGGAAGCGGTGTTCCGCCCCGTGCGGGCGGGCAACGCCTTCGAGGAGACCGTCGAACGGCTCATGCAGTCCATCCGGCTCGGCGTCGTCGCGCCGGGTGAACGGCTGCCGCCGGAGAGGGAGCTGGCCACCCGGCTCGGCGTGAGCCGGGTGACCGTGCGCGAGGCCATCAGGTCGTTGCAGGAGAACGACTACGTCGAGTCGCGGCGCGGCCGCTACGGCGGCACGTTCGTCAACGAGGAGATCCCGAAGCCCGCTCCCGGCAGGGAGTTCGGCGACGTCGACGACGTGCTGACGCTGCGCAAGGTGCTGGAGACGGGCGCCGCGGAGACGGCGGCCGGCCGCTCGCTCGGGCCGTCGGAACGGCGCGGGCTGCGGGCGAGGCTCGAGGAGGCGTCCACCGCGTCGCTCGCCGAGTACCGGCGCAAGGACTCCCGGCTGCACCTCGCGATCGCCGAGGCGACCGGGTCCGCCGCGCTCACCGCCGCCGTCGCCGAGTCGCGGATGCGCGCGAACGAGATGCTGGACAACATCCCGCTGCTCGAACCGAACCTCGCGCACTCCAACGCCCAGCACGAACGCATCATCACCTCCATTTTGGACGGAGATCCGGCGTCGGCGCGCCAGGCCATGGCCGAGCACCTCGACGGCACGGCGTCGCTGCTGCGCGGCTTCCTCGTCTGATCCGCCGGACTGCCGGGTCCGCTCCGGTGTGGGAAGATCGGTGCCTGGGGCCAGACAACCTGAAAACGTTTGCAAGCGCGATTGTCCTGTTGTCATGTTCATTCCGCGTGGAACAGCACTTGGCGTGAGCCTTGCGGACAGTTACCGTCCGAACACCTCGGGGACTTGCAGCGCGAGGAGCTGTTGATGCCAGGGTTGCGCAAGGTGTTTCGCGACGCCATGGGCCGGGTGCACTCACTGCGCGTTCTGTCCGCCGCGGGCATGGTGAGTCTCACGAACGTGAAGATGTCCATGCAGGCGCTGAGAGAGGTCCAGGTCTGGGGGCCGAACGTCACGGCGCTGCGCCGCGCCGTCCGGCTGAACCCCGACGGCGTCGCGATCGTCGACGAACGCGGTTCGGTGACCTACAGGCAGCTCGACCGGCGTTCGAACGCGATCGCGCAGGGGTTGCGCGCGCTGGGCGTGCAGCACATGCACATCGTCGCGGTCATGTGCCGCAACCACCGGGGCATGGTCGAGTCGTTGCTGGCGTGCGCGAAGCTCGGTGCGCGGGTGCTGCTGGTGAACACGGGTTTCGGCGCGCCGGTCGTCCTCGACCTCCTGCAACGCGAACGGGCGTCGCTCGTCATCCACGACGAGGAGTTCACGCCGTTGTTCCACCAGCTGCCGCCGTCGATCCCGCGGTGGCTGGCCTGGTCGCGCGACGGGCTCGACCGCCGCACGCCGACGCTGGACCAGCTGGTGGCCAAGGCGCCGCGCGGGGAGCTCGAACCACCCCGCGAACCCGGCGTCGTCATCCAGCTGACGTCCGGGACCACCGGCACGCCGAAGGGCACCGCGCGCGAGATCAAGTCGGTGCTGACCGCGTCCGACTTCCTCGACCGCATCCCGATGAGGGCGAACGAGTCGACGTTCATCGCCGCCCCGATCTTCCACTCGGTCGGCTACTCGCACCTGACGCTCGCGATGTCGCTGGGCTCGCGCGCGGTGCTGCACCGCCGGTTCGACCCGCGCAAGACGCTGTGGTCGGTGCAGGGGCAGCGCTGCACGACGCTCGTGCTGGTGCCGACGATGCTGCAGCGGATCATGGAACTGGACCGCTCGGTGATCGACTCGTTCGACCTGAGCCACCTGAGCGTGGTGTTCTCCTCCGGCGCGCCGATCGCGCCCGACCTCGTCCAGCGCACCATGGCCGTGCTGGGGCCGGTGCTCTACAACCTCTACGGCTCGACGGAAGTCGCCGTCGCCACCATCGCCACACCGGAGGACCTCGCGGCGGCGCCGTCCAGCGTGGGCCTGCCGCCGCACAACTGCATCGTGCGCCTCTACGACGAGAACGGGAACCGCATCACGCGGTCGTTCGTGACGGGCCGGATCTACGTGCGCGGCTCGCTCACCGTCGGCGCCTACACCGACGGCTCGCAGAAGGACTCCATCGACGGGCTCGTCGCGACCGGCGACCTCGGGCACTTCGACCCCAGCGGCCGGTTGTACTTCGACGGCCGCGAGGACGACATGATCGTGTCCGGCGGCGAGAACGTGTACCCGGTCGAGGTCGAGAACCTGCTGATGACGCACTACCGCGTGCGCGACGCGGTGGTGCTCGGCGTGCCGGACCCCGAGTACGGGCAACGGCTGCGCGCGTTCGTCGTCCCGGTGGCGGGGGCGCGGATCGACGTGCGGGAGCTGCGCGAGTTCGTGCGGACCCGCCTGGCGCGGCACAAGGTCCCGCGCGAGGTGGTGGTCGTGCCGAAGCTGCCGCGCAACGCGACCGGCAAGGTGCTGCGCCGTCAGCTCATGTCGATCCGGCTGGGCCCGCAGCCCCAGTGAGTACTTGGCCGGAACGCGCGACACGGCAGAACGAGGGGGACTGATCCGGCCGTGACGCGCGTTCCTGGTTTTGGGGAGCGCACGACCCGCGTCGTCGGGGATCGGGCAGAAACGCGGGTCGTGCGCTCGGTCGGTCACCGCTCGAAGCGGTCACCCCTGTCACCGCGGTCGCCGAACGGGCCGCGCTCGTCGAACCTGTCGCCACCGCGATCGGGTCCGCGCTCGCCGCGCTCGTACATCCGCACGTGGCCGGGGCCACCGCGGTGGTCGAACCTGTTCGCCGCGACCGCTCCCACGACGCCGCCGCCGAGGACGAGGCCCAGCAGGCCCACGGCGACCAGCTGGGTGGCGCGGTGGCCGGCGAAACGCCGCACGCGGCCGGGACCGGCGGCCACCGGCGTCGCCGCGGCGGGAGGAGGCGGTGGCGGGGCTTCGGCCGCGGTCGCCGCCGCGGGTGCCTCCTGCGCCGGCGTGGCTGGCTGTCCCGCCGCCGGCAGTTCCGAGGTCGGTTGTTGACCGGGCGTGGCCGGTGCGCCGGCCGGCAGCGGGGTGGTCGCCTGGTCCGGTGCGGGCCGGGCCGCCCGCGGGTCGTTCTCCGACGGCTCCTGCGGTGGAGGCGTCTGTCCCTGCTCGCTCATGTCCTCAACGATGCGCCGCCGTGCTGAGCTGGGGCTGACAGCCACCTGTTCGTTTCCTGAAGCTCCCCGCTGTCCTGCGCGGAGTTCATCACGGGCCTGGCGCCTGCGAAGACGTGCCGCTGGTCGGCATAGGTGGCTCCGAAGAGCCCGGCGTCGAGAACGCCGGACCACAGGAAGTGCAACGTGGTGCGCGTGCCGTCACGGGCGTCGCGCCGCGCGTAGTGGTCGCGCAGGTCGGCGTACAGCAGGCGCAGCTCGTCCCGGTTGGACTCGGTGAGGCGGACCGGGCATTCGACGACGAGGTCGTGCATGTCGGTGCTCCATTCGGCGGGCCGGACGCACAGCCTCCCCTCCCCGCGCACCGGAACGCATCCGGAAAACCACTCAGAAGCGGCTGGGTATGAATCTCGACCGGCACAAACCCGCTTGCGCCCACCGGGTTCAATCGGACCATGGAACTGGTACCGCTCCGCATGGAGTTCGCCCAGGCGATGGCCGCCGGTGGCCCCGCCGACGATGAGGTCAACCGCCTCACCGGCACCCACGGCACGTTCACGGTGGAGGATTACGAGGCGTACATCCAGCGCACGCTGAACGACCCCAACCGCTACACGCGCGCCATAACGGAGGACGGGAAGTACCTCGGCGAGGTCGTTCTCACCATCAATCCGCACAACCGGTCGGCCGGCATGCGGATCGCGTTGTGGGACGGTTTCGGCAAGGGCTACGGATCAATCGCGATCCGGCACGTCCTCGACCACGCGTTCACCGAGCGCGGGCTGCACCGGGTGGACCTCGAGGTGTACGACTTCAACGAGCGCGCCATCCACGTCTACTCCAAACTCGGCTTCCGCGAGGAAGGCCGGTTGAGGGACGCGCTGCTCTGGGACGGCGTCTTCCACGACGCGATCGTCATGTCCATCTTGAGCACCGATAACATCTGATCCGAACACCCGACACTTCCCACTAGGAGTCATCGTGTCCGAGTCGCGCCCAGCAGTCGCCCAGAACCCGCCGCGCGTGGTGGTTCCGGCTGGGACGACGGCGGGCACGGCCGTGCGCGAGGCCGGTCTGCCCGGCAAGGGGTCCGACGCGATCGTCGTCGTCAAGGACGCCGAGGGCCACCTGCGCGACCTGTCGTGGACCCCGCAGGTCGACGTCGAGGTCGAGGCCGTCGCCGCGGACACCGAGGACGGCCGCAGCGTGATCCGCCACTCCGCCGCGCACGTGCTGGCGCAGGCGGTGCAGCAGCAGTTCCCCGAGGCCAAGCTCGGCATCGGCCCGCCGGTGAAGGACGGCTTCTACTACGACTTCCAGGTCTCCAAGCCCTTCACGCCGGAGGACCTGCAGGCGCTAGAGAAGCGCATGAAGCAGATCGTCAAGTCCTCGCAGCGGTTCTCGCGCCGCGTCGTCGAGTCGATCGACGCCGCCAAGACCGAGCTCGCCTCCGAGCCGTTCAAGCTGGAGCTCGTCGACATCAAGAGCGACGTCGACACCAGCGAGGTCATGGAGGTCGGCGGCGGCGAGCTGACGATCTACGACAACCTCGACCCGCGCTCGGGCGAGCAGGTCTGGGGCGACCTGTGCCGCGGCCCGCACGTGCCGACGACCAAGCACATCCCCGCCTTCAAGCTGACCCGCGTGGCCGCCGCGTACTGGCGCGGCAACGAGAACAACCCGCAGCTGCAACGCATCTACGGCACCGCGTGGGAGTCCGCGGAGGCGCAGGAAGCGTACCTGGAGCGCCTGGCGGAGGCCGAGCGCCGCGACCACCGCAAGCTCGGTGTCGAGCTCGACCTGTTCTCGTTCCCCGACGAGATCGGCTCCGGCCTGGCGGTGTTCCACCCCAAGGGCGGCATCATCCGCAAGGCCATGGAGGACTACTCCCGGCAGCGGCACACCGAAGAGGGCTACGAGTTCGTCTACTCGCCGCACATCACCAAGGGCAAGCTGTTCGAGGTCTCCGGTCACCTGGACTGGTACAAGGACGGCATGTACCCGGCGATGCACCTCGACGCCGAGGTCAACGAGGACGGCACGGTGCGCAAGCCCGGCCAGGACTACTACCTCAAGCCGATGAACTGCCCGTTCCACGACCTGATCTTCAAGTCGCGCGGCCGCTCCTACCGCGAGCTGCCGCTGCGCATGTTCGAGTTCGGCGGCGTCTACCGCTACGAGAAGTCCGGCGTGGTGCACGGCCTCACCCGCGTGCGCGGCATGACGCAGGACGACGCGCACATCTTCTGCTCGCGCGAGCAGGTCCGCGACGAGCTGAAGTCGCTGCTGACGTTCGTGCTGGACCTGCTGCGCGACTACGGCCTCGACGACTTCTACCTGGAGCTCTCCACCAAGAACCCGGAGAAGTTCGTCGGACCGGACGACGTCTGGGAGGAGGCGACGGAGACGCTCGCCTCGGTGGCGCGGGAGTCCGGCCTGGAGCTCGTGCCCGACCCCGGTGGCGCCGCGTTCTACGGCCCCAAGATCTCCGTGCAGGCGCGGGACGCGCTCGGCCGCACCTGGCAGATGTCGACGATCCAGCTCGACTTCATGCTGCCCGAGAAGTTCGAGCTGGAGTACACCGGCCCCGACGGCTCGCGCCAGCGCCCCGTCATGATCCACCGCGCGCTGTTCGGCTCCGTCGAGCGCTTCTTCGGCGTGCTGACCGAGCACTACGCGGGCGCGTTCCCGGCGTGGCTCGCGCCGGTGCAGGTCATGGGCAT
>JASLAV010000152.1 GCA_030146905.1 Lentzea sp.
TTTCCGCTGGGCCGAAAGGGCGCATCCCCTGCCGCACCCGTGCGGCACCTCGGTAGCCTGCCGCCATGTCTGAACGGGTGAGCTGGGTTCCCGAAAGCGTCGACACCGGCAAGCCGAGCGCTGCCCGTCTCTACGACTACCTGCTGGGCGGTGGTCACAACTTCGCGGCCGACCGGGCGCTGGCGGAGAAGTTCCTGCGGGCCCAGCCCAACGCGCGCACGATCGCGCGGCTCAACAGGGCGTTCCTGCGCAGGGCCGTGCTGTTCATGATGGACAACGGCATCCGCCAGTTCCTCGACCTCGGTTCGGGCATCCCGACGGTCGGCAACGTGCACGAGATCGCGCAGAAGGCCGACCATGAGTCCCGCGTCGTGTACGTGGACTTCGAGGAGGTCGCGGTCGCGCACAGCCAGCTCATCCTGGAGAGCGACCCTCGCGCGGCGGTCATCCAGGAGGACATGACCAGGCCCGGCGCCGTGCTCGATGCGGCGCGGGACAGCGGTCTGATCGACTTCACCCAACCCGTCGGCGTGCTGACGGTCGGCGTCTTCCACTTCGTGTCGCCGGAGGCGGATCCGCGGTCGGTCGTCGCCGCGTACCGCGACGCCGTGCCCGCCGGCAGCTACCTGGCGTTCTCGCAGTTCACCCAGGACCTGCAGCCGGAGGAGATGGCCGGTGTGGTCGAGGTCATGAAGAAGAGCCAGAACCCGATGTTCCCCCGCACCAGGGGCGAGATCGAGGGGTTCTTCGACGGGTTCGACCTGGTGGAGCCCGGCATCGTGCCGTTGCCGCTGTGGCGGCCGGAGAGCACGAACATCGACGATCCGGACAAGGCGGGCATCTATGCGGCCGTCGGCCGCAAGGGGTAGCGCCGCGTCATCGCTGGCCCGCACAACGGGGAATCCGTACTCTCTGTGACAGGATGGAACTTCCCGAGCTCGCCGCCCGCTGGATGCACGCGCTGGTCTCGACCGCGTACATCCCGCTGTCCCACGCCGAAATCGAGCGTGTCCTGCTCGACTCGCTGGTGGAACTTCCGGGGTCACCTGAATCAGTCGCCAATCGATTGGTGTCACTCCACGCGACCGGCCCCGACTCGTTGCGCGTCACGATCGAGGTTCTTTCCTCCACCTTCGAGCTGCCGCTGCTCGCCAGGTTCAGCTCCGCGTACGCCCAGGCGATGCGGCTCGACGCGTTCGACCAGCAGGAGCAGATCAAGGTCGCGATCGTGCGGGCCAAGCAGCGGGTCGAACGCACGCTCAAGGTCAGCCAGGCGCGGTTCCAGGAGGTGTTCGACTCCGCGGCGCTGGGCATCGTGATCACCGACCTCACCGGCAGGTGCGTCGAGGCGAACGACGCGTTCGCCGAGATCGTCGGCCTGGAGTCGGGCGCCGACTTCGGCGAACGCGATCTGACCGACTTCTACCACCCCGACGACCTGGCGACGCTGAGCGCCTCGTACCGGCGGGTGCGCGAGGGGCACGTCGACAGGTTCCGCGACCAGCGCAAGCTGATCCGCGCCGACGGCGAACCGGTGTGGGTGCACCTCGCCGTGTCGGTGCTGCGTGACGCCGACGGCGTGCCGACGCACCACGTGACGATGGTCGAGGACATCAGCGAGCTGCACCTGTTGCAGCGCAGCCTCGACCACCAGCTGCTGCACGACTCGCTCACCGGCCTGTCGAACCGCCAGCACTTCATGACGCAGGTGGAACGACGGCTCGACGGCAGGCCGATCACGTTGTACCACCTGGGTCTGGACGCGTTCTCGGTCGTCAACAACGGCCTGGGCCACGAGACGGGCGACAAGCTGCTCAAGATCGTCGCGAACCGCCTCGGCGAGCTCGCGGAGGAGAAGAAGGCGGTGCTGGCGCGGATCGGCGGTGACGAGTTCGCGATCATGACGGCCGCCGGCGACGTCTCCTCGACCGTCGGGGAGATCCAGGAGGCGCTCGGCGAACCGACCTTCGTGGACGACCACGGCATCGCGCTGTCGGCCAGCATCGGTGTCGTGGACCGCCCGCCGGCGTTCGCGACCGCGGCCGAGCTCATGCGGTGCGCCAACGCCGCCCTGCGCCAGGCCAAGGCGCGCGGCAAGCGGCAGTGGGCGTTGCACGACCCGCACGACGACGCCCGCCGCCGCGGCAGGTACGCGCTGGCCGCGTCGATGCCGGGCGCGTGGGAGCACGGCGAGGTCGAGATCGTCTACGCGCCGGTCCACGACCTGGAGACCCGCGAGGTGCTCGGCGCCGTGGCCCGCCTGCACTGGGACGACCTGAGCCACAACGACACGATGGCGCTGGCCGACTCGACGGGCCTGTCGCTGCCGATCGGCCGCTGGCTGCTGCGCGAGGCGTGCGCCCAGGCGGCGAGGTGGGTGGCGGAGTTCGGCGACGGTGCGCCCAAGCTGCACATCGCGCTGGGCGCCCTGCAGTCCAGGGACGAGGACCTGGTCGCCGACGTGAAACGAGCGCTCGACGAGACGGGCCTGGCGCCGGAGCAGCTCCGGATCGCCCTGGACGTCTCGTCGGTGCTCGCCGGCGACGACAACGCGGTGGTGCTGCACGACAACGGCATCGCCACGGCGCTGGACGGCTTCCGCGGCGGCCACGACGAGCTGGCCGTGCTGACCGAGGTGCCGGTCCGCACCGTGATCACCCGGGCACCCGCACCGGACCCGGACTCCCCGCTGCGCCAGGCGATGCAGGGCCTCATCGCGACCGTCCACGGCCTCGGCGTGCGGTTCGCCGTCGACGAGGTGCACACCCTCTCCGACGCCGAGCACTGGCGCAGCGCGGGAGCGGACGGCGTGATCGGCCTGCTGCCCGCTCTCTCCGCGGCCGCGGTGACCGAGTTGCTGGTCAGAGCTGCTTCACCGCCGCCAGCAGCTTCGTGAGCGAGTCCTTCGCGTCGCCGAACAGCAACGTCGTCTTCGGGTTGTACAGCAGCTCGTTGTCCACACCGGCGAACCCCGGCCGCATCGAGCGCTTCATGAACACCACGG
>JASLAV010000167.1 GCA_030146905.1 Lentzea sp.
GTGTTCGTCGAGCCGCCCATGGCCATGTCGAGCGCCATCGCGTTCTCGAACGCCTTGCGGTTCGCGATCGACCGCGGCAGCGCCGACTCGTCGTCCTCGCCGTACCAGCGCCTGCACAGCTCGACGACCACGCGGCCGGCCTCGGAGAACAGCTCGCGGCGCGCGGCGTGCGTGGCGAGCGTCGAGCCGTTGCCCGGCAGCGAGAGGCCCAGCGCCTCGGTGAGGCAGTTCATGGAGTTCGCGGTGAACATGCCGGAGCAGGAGCCGCACGTCGGGCACGCGGAGCGCTCGACCTCGGACAGGCCCTCGTCGTCCACGGCGGGGGAGGCGGAGGCGGAGATCGCGGTGATGAGGTCGGTCGGCGCGACGGCGACACCCTCGACGACGACGGCCTTGCCGGCCTCCATCGGCCCGCCGGACACGAACACGACGGGGATGTTGAGCCGCATCGCCGCGTTGAGCATGCCGGGGGTGATCTTGTCGCAGTTCGAGATGCAGACGATCGCGTCGGCCTGGTGCGCGTTGACCATGTACTCGACGGAGTCGGCGATGATCTCGCGGCTGGGCAGCGAGTAGAGCATCCCGCTGTGGCCCATGGCGATGCCGTCGTCGACCGCGATGGTGTGGAACTCGCGTGCCACACCACCCGCCTCGCGCACCGCCTCCGCCACGATGTCGCCGAGATCGCGCAGGTGCACGTGGCCGGGCACGAACTGCGTGTAGGAGTTGGCGATCGCGATGATGGGCTTGCCGAAGTCGCTGTCGGTCATGCCGGTCGCTCGCCAGAGGGCGCGGGCACCCGCTGCGTTGCGGCCGTGGGTGGTGGTGCGAGAGCGGAGCTGAGGCACTGCTCCTCCAGATTCAGTTCAAGAAGAAACGCGCGGGACGCGGGGTGAGGCGTCCACCAGTCTGGGAGCGGTACCTCAAAGGTTACTTGTGCGCAGGCTCGCGGAGACCAGCAGATACGCCAGTGCGAGCGTGATCACGTGCACGACGGTGCACCACAGGCAGATCTTGCCGATGATGAGGAACTCGGCCGCGACCAGGTAGACGACCATCAGAACGCCGATGCCGACCGCGCCCAGCCGCACCCACTTCAGCGCGTCGATCCGCCACGCGAACGGGAGGCAGATCACGGTGAGGAAGGCGAAGAAGGCGAGCCCCAGGAACGCGACGGGAATGCCGAACAGCTCCGACTGCGCGCTCGTGGTCACGGTCTCGCAGTCGACGACGGAGTCGGCCGAGCACAGCAGCGCGCCGGCGTCGAAGTGCGTGTAGGTCAGATAAGCCGAGGTCAGCAGCCCTGCGATGGACAGCAGCAGGCTCAGCGGCGGAACCCGTTCGATCACTTCTCAGACTGTACGGACTCCGGCGCCGCGGCTTCGCCGGACTCGGCGGCCGCCTCGCCGGATTCAGCCTTTCCGGCCTCTTCCGCCTTCTGCTCCTCCGCCTTCCGGTCCTCCAGCTTCCGCGCCTCCAGCGAGGCGTTGGGGTCGGGGACCAGCCCGCCGCTCAGCAGCGACAGCGCCGGCAGGTGCATCAGCCGCACCGCGGGCAGCGTCACCTCGGTGTCGTCGGTCTTGACCGCCTTGAGCCAGCCCCGCTGGACCAGCCGCAGGGACTTCAGCTCCGACCACCTCACCGTCGCCGAGCCGAAGAGGCTCCTGGCGACGAGCTCCTCCTCGGTGACCGTCGTGCGGTTGCGCACCACCCAGTAGGCGTAGCCGAGCGGGAGGACGTAGAGCGCCTGCAGTCCAGGAGCGACCCACGCCACAGGGGTGACGCAGATGGCGATCAGACCGGCTGCGAGCAGCGCGGTCGCCGGGATGCGGATGACCAGCTTCTTCACCCGGAGTATTGTTCCACGTCCACCATCCGGGAATTCCGTCTCGCAGAGTTGACGCACTCTTGCGCGGAGCGATAACGTCCGCCTCATGCAGCGCAAGCTCGTTCTCGTACTTCTCAGGCGCGTCGACGCCTGAGCCGAACAGCCTGCGTCGACGCGCGACCCTCGCACGACCCTTCTCCGGGTTGTCGAGGGTTTTTTCGTGTCCGGACCCCGATACCCACGAGGCAATGAGATGACCAGCGCACCATCGCGACAGGCTTCCGAGCCCACGTCGCCACGTCCAGGTCCGCGGCCGAAACCGGCCCCGCCCAGTGGGGCACCGATTCGTGTAACCGGTGCTCAGTCGCTTGTGCGATCGCTCGAGGCGGTCGGCTGCGAAGTGGTGTTCGGCATTCCCGGCGGGACGATCCTTCCCGCGTACGACCCGCTGCTGGACTCCACGAAGGTCCGGCACATCCTCGTCCGCCACGAGCAGGGCGCGGGACACGCGGCGACCGGTTACGCGCAGGCCACCGGCAAGGTCGGGGTCTGCATGGCCACCTCGGGTCCGGGTGCGACGAACCTCGTCACCCCGATCGCGGACGCGAACATGGACTCCGTGCCCATCGTCGCGATCACCGGCCAGCAGTCGCGGCCGCTGATCGGCACGGACGCCTTCCAGGAGGCGGACATCTGCGGCATCACGATGCCGATCACCAAGCACAACGTGCTCGTGACCGACCC
>JASLAV010000184.1 GCA_030146905.1 Lentzea sp.
ACGTACACCGGAAACGTGCGCAACGGCAACAACCTGTCAGGTGCGCTCGGCGACGCCCCGCTGTCCGGGCACTGGTTCTCCGCGCAGTTCCAGGAGCTCATGCGCAACGCCTACCCGGCGCTGTGACCTGAGGATGTGAGCTGACGATGTGAGCGTGCCCATGCGGTCGGCGCCCGATCGGGGTGTCGCACCGTGTGGGCACGCTCTTCCCGGGGTATCCCAAGATTCCGTCGGGCAAGTTTCCAGACGGTGCCGAATTCGTCTGGACCACCTGAGATGCGCAATGTTAACGCGCACATAACTCTTGATGTCATCAGAAGGTGCTCCCTATGGTGTCGACACGCTCACCGGGCGTGAGCACGAGAGGAGGCTGTGTGGTCACCATCGCGGACGTCGCACGGCACGCCGGGGTCGCCCCCAGCACGGTCTCCTACGTCCTCACGGGAAAGAGAACGATCTCCGCGGGCACGAAGTCGAGGGTCCGGGAGAGCATCAGGCAGCTGGGCTACCAGCCGCACGTCACCGACCGGGCGCCGGCGTCCAGCAGGACCAACGTGATCGGCCTGGTGCTCCCGCTGCGGGCGGGAACGCACCTGCCGGCGGTGATGCGCTTCGTCACGGCGGCGGTGACGACAGCGCGCAGGTACGACATGGACCTGTTGCTGATGACCGCGGACGACGGCGCGGCGGGACTGCGCCGTGCGGCGAACAGCGCCCAGGTCGACGGTTTCCTGGTGATGGACGTGGAGATGGACGACGACCGCGTGCCGTTGCTGCGCCAGCTGTCCAAGCCGTCCGTCCTCATCGGACACCCGGCGGCCGCGCGCGGGCTCACCTGCGTCGACCTCGACTTCGAGGCGGCCGGCGCGAAGTGCGTCGACCACCTCGCCGACCTGGGGCACCGCTCCATCGGTTTCCTCGGCGCGCCGAGCGCGGTCTACCGGCGCAGCACGGGGTTCGCCCACCGCACGATGAACGGTTTCAGCGCGGCCGCCATGCGCAGGGGAGTGGCCGCGACGGCCCTGTCCGTCGAGGGCGACCACGACTCGGTGCTCAGGGCGACGAAAGCGCTCATCCGGGCGCACCCGTCGATCACGGCGCTCGTGGTGCACAACGAGGCCGCGCTCGGCTGGATCACCACGTGCCTGCGCGCCGCGGGCAGGCAGGTACCCGGCGACGTCGCGGTGGTCGCGATCTGCCCCGACGAGCTGGCCGAGCAGACGTCACCGCTGCTCACCTCCGTGCGGTTGCCGGCGGAGGAGCTCGGCAGGCACGCCGTCGACCTGCTCGTCGCCAAGCTGGAGGGCAGGCAGGCGCCACCGCTGGTGCTGCTGCCCCCGCGCCTGTCCCGGCGCGCCAGCACCCCGGACCCGGTCGCCCACCGCGGCGCGACCGGCTGACCGGTCCCCGCCCGCGCTCGTCCCGCGGGCGGAGGTGCCGGAACGAGACGGACGGTCCCGGGGAGAAGCGTTCGCGCGTGCGAAAACGCGGCGCGCGCGTGCGAGCGTGTCCCGAAGATCGTCCTGGAGGAGTGCGCGACCCAATCGGCGGAGCGGCTGTCGCGCACTCCTCCCCTCGTAGACTCGATGACGTGGAACTGGCAGAAGCGCTGGCGCGCAGGGTGGTCGTGCTCGACGGCGGCATGTCCACGGCCCTGGAGCTCGCCGGGCACGACCTCTCGGACGAACTGTGGTCGGCCAGGTTGCTGCTCACCGACCCGGACGCCGTGCGCGCCGCGCACCTGGCCTACTACCGGGCCGGTGCCGAGGTCGCCATCACCGCGAGCTACCAGGCGAGCTTCGACGGCTTCGCCCGCCGCGGCATCGACGAGCACGAGACCGAACGGCTGCTGCGCTCCTCAGTGGAACTCGCTCGCTCCGCTGCGTCCGATGTGGACGGGCAACGGTGGGTGGCGGCGTCGGTCGGGCCGTACGGGGCCGTGCTGGCGGACGGCTCGGAGTACCGCGGCCGCTACGGCCTGTCGCGGCGTGAGCTGAGCGAGTTCCACCGCCGGCGGGTGGAGACCCTCTGCTCTGCCGGGCCGGACGTGCTCGCGGCCGAGACGATCCCCGACCTCGACGAGGCGGAGGCGGTCCTGGACGTGGTGCGCGGCAGCGGCGTGCCGATGTGGCTGTCCTACAGCATTCGCGGCGGCACGACCTGCGCCGGACAGCCGCTGGAGGAGGCGTTCGCCGTCGTGTCCGGTGTGGACGAGGTGATCGCCATCGGCGTGAACTGCTGTGCGCCGGAGGACGTCGCGGACGCGGTCGCCGTGGCGCGGCGGGTCACCGGTCTGCCGGTCGTGGTGTACCCGAACAGCGGTGAGACGTGGGACGCGCGGACGAGGTCGTGGACCGGGGACGGCAGCGGGTTCTCCGCGCCGGCGCGGGAGTGGGCCGACGGCGGTGCCCGGCTGGTGGGCGGGTGCTGCCGGACCGGGCCGGAGGCCATCGCGGTGCTGGCGGAGGGATTGGCCACTTCTTAGTGCCTGTTTCTGAGCTACTGAGGTTGCGTGAGTCGTCGGACGGTGATGCGGATCATTGACCATCGGACCATGGCTTCGTGGTGGTGGCGTAGTCGTTCGTAGTCGCGGGCGCAGCGGCGGTGGTTGGTGATCCATGCCA
>JASLAV010000209.1 GCA_030146905.1 Lentzea sp.
GCGGTGTTCGGCGATGAACGCTTCGATCGAGCGCGGCGGGTTTCCCGTGAGGTCGGCGACCGCTGTCGTGACCTCGGCGAGCGCGCCGTCGGTGACGAGCCGTGCGAGCTCGACGAAGTGCGTCACGTACGACGCCGGCATTCCCTGGCCGAGGAGGATCGGTTCGAGTTCGTCCAGGCCAGGCTGGACCAGCCCGATCTTGCGGTCCGCACCGGACGACAGAGCCGCCGCCAGCTCCGCCGCGGTCAACGCCTCAGGGCCGGTGAGGTCGTGTGCGCCACCCCGGGGTGCCGCTCCGGTGAGCACCGCGAAGGCGCAGTCCGCGACGTCCCGCGCGTCGACGTGCGCGATCTTTCCGCCGAAGGCCTCGAAGAGGTCGCCGTCGGGCGTGAAGATCGTGATCCCGTTGACGAGGTTCTGCATGACGGTGTTCGGCCGCAACACGGTCCAGGCGAGGCCCGAGTCCGCGAGGTAGGTCTCGATCTTCCCGTGGGTCCCGAACGGCATCGGCCCACCGGTCCTCGCGCCCACTGCGGACACCTTGACGACGTGCTCGACGCCGGCCGCGACCGCGGCGTCGATGGCGGCGACCTGCCGGGCGATCACCGGTTCCTCGTCCGGGTACGGCCCGTTCGTGTTCAAGAAGAGCTGCCGCACACCCGCGAACGCCTCCGGCAGCGTCGCCGGGTCATCGAGATCGGCCACGACCACCTCCGCACCGGGGATCGTCACACCCTCCCGGCGCACCAGTGCGCGGAACGGCACCCCGTCCGCAGCGAGACGGCGCGCCAAGGCGCCGCCGATCGTCCCGGTCGCACCCGTCACCAAGATCATCAGCGACTCCTTCATCGATGAATCTCGAACATCGATGAACGATATCCTGGTCAGCATGCGCCGCCTCGACCACCCGAACCTCGACGAAGTCACGCTGGACAAAGCCCTGTCGGCGCTGGGCGACCCCGTCCGCCTCGACATCGTGCGCGCACTCAGCGACGGCCAGGAGCACCAGGGCTCGAAGCTGGACGTGACGGTCTCCCAGTCCACTTTGAGCTATCACTTCACGACACTGCGCAACGCCGGCGTGGTGTTCATCAGGCCGGAGGGCACCCGCTGCTGGCACTCGCTGCGCCCGGAGTTCGAGCAGCGGTTCCCCGGCCTGCTCGCCGCCGTCCTCGACCTGATGTGACCACTCGGTCGGGTGGACCGCGGTGATCACGGGTGCGAGGACCCCGTCGAGGGCCAACCGGGCGGACCGCTCAGGTTCTCGCGGTCGAGGCGACGCTCGACGAAACGCCCGCCGAGATCGGGCACGGACACGTCACCCACGGCGATGACGTTGCGGGGAACCCGGGCCAGCGGAGCGACCGTTCGCAGCGAGGTGCCTCCGACCAGGTCGACGATCCCGTCGAGCCGTCCGGAACCAGCTCGCGTGCCGCAGCGGCGGCGTAGTCGATGAACCGCACCCCGTTGCCTTCAGCGTGCTCGTGCTCGGCGGTGTTCCAGGTGCCGATCACGCGCAGCTCGCGTCGAACGGCCAGCCGGGCGACGGCGAGGCCGACCCCGCCCCCCAGTCCCGTTGACCAGGACCGTGGCGCCGGCCGGGAGGTCGAGCTGGTCGAGCACGTCCACCGCGGTCGTACCGGCAACCGGCAGCGTCGCCGCCACGGCCGCGGACAGACCAGCCGGGATGCGCGCGGTGTTCGGCGCGGACAGCACCGTCGTCTCGGCGTAGGTGCCGCCACCGGTGAGCGCGAAGCCGAAGACCGCGTCACCCACTTCGAGCCCGTCGACCAGGCCCGAGCGCGCGACGTGGTCAAGGGGATTCACGCCGGCGACACCGACCCGGATCAGCACCTCGTCGCGACCGGGGACGGGATCGGGGCGATCGAAGGACTCCTGCACCTCCGGCCCGCCATACCTGCCGAAACCCCACGCCGCCCCATCTTCTCTCGTCTCCCGTATGACCGGCCCGGTGACGCAGGGCTCTGTCGCCGTCCTCGCCTCTCACATCGATGCGAGGGGCCGTCGTGCGCAACGGTGGTCGCCGATCAACCGATGGGGACACCGAGGATCGGCGCGATGGGGACAGGGTTCGCGTACTCGCGAATCTCCGTGATCAGGCCCTCTTCGTCGAACGAGAACCGGAAGATGTAGACGTTTCGATAGGACGCACCGCCGTTGGCGACGATCAAATCACCCTTGGCTTCGACGAAGACGATGCGACCGTCTTCGGTGACGCTCACCTCCCGGTCGACGATCTCAACCTGGGAGAAGTTGCTGAAGATCGTGCCGACGTAGTTGAGAACCGCCTCCTTGCCCTGGAAGTCGAACCACAGGCCCGGCGTGCCGTCAGGTGTGAGAGGAATGACCTCCCGCACCTCGTCGTGCAGCAGCTCCGTGACCGCGTCGATGTCGTGGTCCCTGAGCGCGTCGAAGTACTTTTCCACGGAGAGAGAGGTGCTGTTGGTCATGTTCTCACCCTAAGCAGAGCCCGTCTCCGGCCTCGATGTCCGGCGGTGCCCAACTGTGTCCAACTAGGACTGACGGCGCGCTGGAATGGCTTTCCCCCTGGCAGAACGACTTGCGCTCCGACCACCCGACGCGGCGAGGAAGAACACCGGCATGGCCTCATCTCTCCGGCGGGGAGTGCGGCGCGGGCGGCACGGGTGCTGTGGCCGTCTGACGCAGCAGTTGCTCGACGAGCCGCTCCTTGGCCATGGCGAGGTGGCGCCGGTACGTGCCGTAGGGCAGGCCCAGCCGCCGGGCGGTCGCCTTGTGGGTGCGGGGAGCCGAGAGGTACGTGGCGGTGAGCGCCTCGTGCGCCTTTACGCCCGCGGAGTCGACTTGCAGCGCGCCCAGGGCGACCGTGATGGCGCTGCGCAGGTCCGCCACGGGGTCGGCCGACCCCGGCGGCACGAGGCGCGAGCTCAGCAGGGCGCTGGTCGCGAACTCGCGGGGAGCGTGCCACGTGCGCAGGGCCTCGACCACGCCCTCCTCGAACGCGGCACGTGGCAAGCCGGTGTCGAGCCCACGCTCCTGGTCGTCGGGGGAGAGGGACTGCGGCCACCCGGCGACGGGCTCGACCACGGTGCGAGCCCTGTGCGCCACCCACTGCTCCACCGGTTGCCGTCTCCAGTCCCTGCCGAAGACGTGCTGCTCCCGCCCGCCGACGTCCACCGACACGACCTCCTGCAGCCCGGCCTTGGCGAGGTAGCGCCTCCAGCGCTCGGCGTCCTCGAAGACGGTGAAGGTCACCGCGCGGCCGCGGGTCCTCATCTCGGCCGCGATGGTGCGCCTGCTGATGAGGTCCATGAGGGGAGAGGGGCGCTGGTGCCTGCCGGGCTGCACGGCGAAGCGGCGGATGCCCAGGTGCTCGCTCCGTCCCAGCGGGGCGACCGCCTCCACGAAGTCCCACAGCGACGCGATCACCGGGTCCGCGGTCCGGTCCTCGGGCAGCGGCGCCTCAAGGCGCAGGATTGCCATGAACGCGACGGGCGTGGGGGAGCCCGCGTAGCGGTAGACGCGGAAGCCCTGCGGCTGGGAGCGCACCCAGTGCGCGACCGCGGTCGCGGATGCGGGGCCCTCCGCTTCTTCCGCCATGCGCACGATGTCAGGCACGTCGCCAGGCCTCAGGGGAGTGTCCTCGACGTGGGGGTGCGCCCGCCAGTCGTACAGGTCGTCCGGGTTGTCCTGGTCGCGGAAGAGGAACATCCACTCCGCGACGCGCAGCAGTGCGTCGTTCTCCGAGGCGGCGCGCACCGCGTGCAGGCACGCGACCGACACTGCCACGCGGACGTCCTCGTAGCGCTCGGGGTCTCGCCAGCGCAAGTCGGCGGCGAGCGTGGCCCGCACGGCGTCGTGGGGGCGCAGTCCTTCAGGGGTGGCCTCGACGTAGGGCAGTTGCCGCAACCAGGGGAACACTCTCGCCGTGTCTTCGTCACCCAGAACGGCGCGCAGCAGCGACTCGCGCGTGACGTAGGCCTGCGCGACGACCTCGAGGGCACGCCGGTGGGCGGTGCTCGGCAGCTCTCCGACCAGCCGCTCGACCAGTGTGGTCAGCACGTCGCCGGTGGGTTTCCACGGCGCGCTCGCCCCCATCGCGGTGGTGGGCAGCGACGCGGCGAGCGAGAGCGCGAGGGGACTGCCCCCGGCGAAGGCGACGATGGCGCCGCGCTGCTCCTCGGCGACACCACGCGCCGCGAGCAGGGAGCCGGACTGGGTCGCGTCGAGCGGTCGCACGACCAGTTCGGCGAAGAGCGCCGCCCAGCCCGGATCCAGCTTCCAGTCGGCGTCGGGGGCGACCCTGCTCGCGAGCAGGACGTGAGCGCCCTCCGCGAGCCGGAGCAGGAAAGCCTCGCGCAGCCACGCTTCGAGCGGCTGGCAGCGCTCGAAGGAGTCGATGAGGAGCACCACGCCGGGCTCGACGCACGCCAGCCCGGCGGCCTTCTCGACGCGACGGGGGTCCGCGTCGAGGAACTGCGCGTCGAGGTGCACCACTGGGCGGCTCGTGGTCTCCGCCTGGCGGGCCGCATAGCGCAGCAGCGAGGACTTGCCGATCCCGCCGGGGCCGTGCAGGTACGCGACAAGAGGAGCGTCCGCCGTTCCGGCGAGCATCCGGTCGAGCACCGCCCGCTCCGGCTCCCGGCCCACCAGCGCGCCGGCGCGAGCCGCGACCAGCCTGCCCGCCAGCCCGGTCGTGCCCGCACCACGCTCCTGCCTCGTGCTCATCCGCGTCCCGCGACGTCGACCCGACCGGTGACAGCGGTCTGATGTGGACGTTGTTGAGCCCGGGGGCGCGGGATCTGCGGGCAGGAGAACGCCACCCACGAACTAGGAGGACCAGCCACGAGTGGTGTGCTCCTCCCGGTGGCGAGATGCCGCTGCTCTGACGGGTGGCGAGCGGTGAGGGTTCTTGTCATCCTGAAGGCTTCCGCAAGTCTCGAATGGTACGTGCCGCGGCGTCGGCCCACGTGGTTCCAAGGGTCGCGGTCACCGGTCCGGTCAGCCTGGGCCAACTTGTCCCACCCTGATCACGGCCGGCTCGCCGAGGGCACTGACGTCCCGCTCGAGTGGACACTCAAGCCAGTGAGGACGTTCTTCGCGGAGCCGATCGTCACAACTCCCGATGCAACCCGATCGGCCGATGCGGCACTGGTCAGGGTGGCCAGGTTCGGCCGGAGGGACCGCGGCTCCGAGTGACCGCACGCGGGTGCGACATCGACGTCCTGGAACAGCTCGTGACCTCCTCCGACGAGCAGT
>JASLAV010000229.1 GCA_030146905.1 Lentzea sp.
GTCGTGCTCTCGGGTGCGGCGAGCCCGGCGCAGCTGCGGTCCAATGTGGACGCCCTGCGGATCGAGGTGGACCTGCCCGACCTGGGCGAGCCCGCCGAGCAGTACTGGAAAACCCGTGCGGCGCTCAGCTGGAACTAGCTATCGTCAGGCGGTGAGCGATGCGCCGATGCAGGCCTTTGAGCCCCCGTACTACGCCGCTGTCTTCACCACGGTGCGAACCCGGGAGCAGAGCGGCTACCGCGAGACCAACGCGCGCATGGAGGAGCTCGTGAAGGACATCCCCGGCTACCTGGGGATGGACCACGCGCAGACCCCCGGCGGGCTGGGCATCACGGTCGGCTACTTCCGCGACGCCGACGCGCTCGCGCGGTGGCGGTCCAACGCCGAACACCGCGCGGCGCAACAGCGCGGGCGGGACGAGTGGTACGAGAGCTACACCCTGCACATCGCGAAGGTGGAGCGCAGCCACGGGTTCACGCGAACCGGCTGAGCCACTCTCCCGCGATCACCCGTCCGTCCGGCACGAGCGGCCAGTCCGGGTCGCCGATCCTCACCTTCAGCTCGTCGAGGTCCATCCACTCGCCGGAGGCGACCTCCTCCGGCTGGTGGGTGAACGGGCCGTCGGTGCGCGCCTCGTAGACCCAGACGTGGTAGCGCGTGAGCTCGTCGACGTACCGCGAGGCGAACAGCCTCTTCAGCGGCACCTCGACGCCCAACTCCTCGCGGAGCTCGCGCGCGGCGGCCTCGTCCGGGTCCTCGCCGGCGTCGATCACGCCGCCCGCGGTGCAGTCGTAGAGGCCGGGGAAGACGTCCTTCGTGTCGGTGCGGCGGTGGACGTAGACCCGTTCGCCGTCGAGCGACAGCACGACGATGGTGGCGCAGCCGTGCCAGAGGTTCTCCTCGCGCATGCGTTCGCGCGTGACCTCCCCGATCACGTTCGCGTCCTCGTCGTAGAGGTTGATCATCCCCGCGTCCTCCTGTGGTCGTACGCCAGCTTGCTACCGCAGTCCGACGCCCGCTGATCGGCTTCCTTTCTACCTTCGTGACCGTCAGACGTCACCGAGGAGGATTCGTGTCCACTTCCCTGCGGCTCGGCATCGCCGAGTTCCGCGCCCGGCCGGGCCGCGCGCTGCTGCCGGGCGTCGCGCTCGTCGTCGGCGTGGCCTGCCTGCTGGCCGCCCTGGTGCTGAGCGACGCGCTCACGAGGTCGGTCGACGAGGGCGCGCCGCTCACACCGTCCCCGGTGGGACACGTGGTGGACGTCAAGCCGCTGCCCTACGACAGCGATCCCGACGCCGAGGAAGACCGCCCGAAGCTCGACGACGCGCTGCTGTCGAAGCTCTCCGCGGTCGGCAGGGCGGTGCCCGTTCAGGTGGCGGAGGCGGACCTGCTGGACGCCGCGGGCCGTGCGGGACAGCACCGGGCCGAGGTGCACGTCCAGCAGCCGGACCTGGTGCGCTGGCCGTTGGCGGAGGGCAGGCAGCCCGCCGCGGACAACGAGGTCGCCGTCGACAAGATGACCGCGTACGAACGCGGCCTGAAGCCCGGCTCGAAGGTCTCGCTCGCCGCCGCCGACGGCAAACCGTTCGAGGTCACCGTCAGCGGTGTCATGAAGAAGGGCGGCATCGACTCGCAGCCGGTCCTGGTCGCCGGTCCCGACCTCGCCCGCAAGCTCGACCCCCAGCCGGTCACCGAGGAGGTCTGGGTGATCGGCGGCGCGCGCGATGCCGTCAAGGCCGCCGCGGGCACCTCCTACACCGTGCGGGCCCCGGCGCCGGACGCCGACAAGATCGGCAACGACCTGATGTTCATCCTGCTGCCGTTCAGCGTGCTCGCGCTGGCGACCGCGGTGTTCGTGGCCGCCGCGACGTTCCGCGCGGTCTACGCGCAGCGTCAGCGGCAGACGGCGTTGCTGCGGTGCATCGGCGCCCAGCGCGGGCCGTTGGTGCGCAGGAGCCTGTTCGAGGCCCTTCTGACGGGCACGGTGGCGGGCATGGGCGGTGCGCTGCTCGGTGGGCCCATGGCGTGGATCCTGGCCAGGACGTTCGACCTCACCGGCATCTCCGCGCTGTTCGGCGCGGTGGAGCTCAGCCCGGACCTGCTGCCCTCGCTCGGATACGTGGTCCTCGGCGTCGTCGTCGCCGCGCTGCTGAGCGTCATGGCCGCCGTCCGGCCCGCGATCAACGCCGCGCGCGTGTCGCCTCTCGCCGCGTTGCGCGACGCGGAGAGCGAGGTGCCCACTCGGTCCGTGCGTCGTCTGCGGCTCGTGTTCGGTCTGCTGTTCACCGGTGGCGCCGCTCTGCTCGCACTGATGGCCGTCGCGGCCAAGGGAACCGCGGCGGCTCCGCTCGCCGTGACCTTCTCGGCGATCGCCGCGGTGACGGGTCTGTTCTGGATCCTCGGCCCGGTCACGGTGCCGTTCATCGCGCGGCTGTTCGGCAGGATCGGCGGTACTCGTTGGACGCAGTGGAAGCTCGCCGGCGCCGAGGTGCGCAGGATGCCGCAGCGCTCGGCGTCGGTCGCGCTGCCGTTGCTGCTGGCCAGCTCGATGGTGACGTTCTTCCTGGTCCTGCTGGGCACGGCGCAGGAGATGACGTACTCGTTCGCCAACGAGGAACGCCCGGACGCCACCGTCGTGGACGCGGGGGAGCGGCCGCTGCCGTCGATCCCCGTGCGGGACGGCGTGGCCGCCAGCGTCGTGCTGCACAAGGCCGAGAACGGGGCGGGGGCCGACCCGGAGGCGTTCAAGGCGTGGCTCAGGGCGCAGAACGTGGCAGGGGCCGAGCGGTTCGCGGCGGGGACCGCGATCGTGCCGCAGCACTGGGAGGGCCGGCCGTTCGTCGAGTCCGACGGCAAGCGGTACGAGATCGTCGGGACCGTGCCGGGCACGCTCACCGGCTTCGAGCCGGTCGTCGGCGGCCTGACGTCGGGACCGGCGGAGAAGGTGCTGGTCGCGCTGGAACCGGGCACGGATCCGGCGCGGTTCCGGGCGGACCTGCAGGCAGCGCTGCCGGACAACCCGACGGTCATCGTGCAGACCGACGCCGACGACCGGGCAGAGGCCGACCGGTACATGCACCTCGGCACCGTGATGATGATGGTGCTGCTCGGCCTGTCCGTGGCGGTCGCCGTGACCGGTATCGGCACCGCGCTCACGATCTCGGTCCAGGAACGCCGCAAGGAGCTCGCCCTCAGGCGTGCCCTGGGTGTCACTCAAGGCGGGCTGCAGGGCGGGGTCATCGCCGAAGCGGTCATGCTGGCCCTCGTCGGGGTGATCGGCGGTGGGGTGCTCGGGTTCGGGTACGCGCAGATCGCCGTCCTGGCCATCGGCATCGACATGACACCGCCGGGGCCGCAGGTGGTGTTGCCGCTGGTCATCGGCGCGGCAGCCGTCGTGGTGCTCGCCGTGGCCGCCGCTTTCGGCCCTTCCCGCGGCGCTGCGAGGATCCGGCCGGCGGCAGGACTGGCGTCCGGGTGAACGGGGTGGGGAGAGCCGCGCTCGCCGGCCGCTGCTGAGAAGCCGGGTGCGAGGTCGCCGCGAGCCGGCGACCTCGCACGTGCGACGTTCGAGCCGCGCTCGCCACAATGTCGTCCACAGGTCGTAGGGTGTTGCTCATGCGGCGGATCATGGGAACCGAGGTCGAGTACGGCATCTCAGTGCCGGGCGACGCGACCGCGAACCCGGTGCTCACTTCGACACAGGTGGTGCTCGCGTACGCGGCGGCGGCGGACATACCGCGCGCCAGGCGTGCCAG